>JAQGJZ010000537.1 GCA_028290385.1 Enterovirga sp. | reverse complement strand
TGGCCCAGGGCTCCTGAGCCGGCGCCGCCTCCGGCCGCGGCGGGGTCTCGTTCGTGCCGCGCCAGCGGCCGTAGCGCCAGGGCAGATACCAGGCGGCGCGCGCCGGCACCGCTTCGCACACGAAATCGAGCCCCGACGTGCCGCCCGGCCCGCAGCGGCAGATGCGGGCGCCGGCCATCCAGCAGCCCGGCCAGACCCCGTGGCGCTGCACTGCCTCGACCGCATAATCCGAGCAGGTCGGCAGGTGCCGGCAGGTCCGCCCCGCCACCGCCGAGAAGGTGAGCTGGTAGGCGCGGATGAGCGCCGTCGCGAGCCCTCTGCCGAGCGCGGAGGCGGCCCGTCGGCCCCCTCTCACTCCGCCGCCTCGCGGGACGTCGCCCGTGCCGCATCGGCCTGGTCGAGCGCGTCGTCCACCGCATCGAAGGTGAGCATGGTGGAAGCGTGGCGCGCCTTGTAGTCGCGCACCGGCTCCAGCGCCGCGAGGTCGGCCCAGCGGCCGCCCGGCACGGGACCGTTCTCCTTCAGCATGCGGCGCATCGTGTCCCGCAGCTCGCGCAGCTCGCCGACGCTCGCGCCCACGACGTGCCGCGCCATGATGGACGACGAGGCCTGGCCGAGCGCGCAGGCCTTCACGTCATGGGCAAAGTCGGTGACCACCGCCCCGTCCGTCTTCAGGTCGACCGTGATGGTCGAGCCGCAGAGCTTGGAATGCGCCCGCGCGGAACCGTCCGGATCCGGCAGGCGGCCGAGCCTCGGAATATCCGCAGCGAGCTCGAGGATACGCTGGTTGTAGATGTCGCTCAGCATGCGCAGGTGGCTTTCGGGGCCGCGATATGATGCAGACAGGATATAGGATCGCGGGCGGGCCGTCGCGAGACGCGGGCGGGACAGGATGAAGCTGGACGATTTTCCAAAGGCCGAGACCAAGGCCGCGCTGGAGGAAGGGCTGCGCTTCGCGCCCCGGTTCGGGCCGGACGGGCTCGTCACCTGCGTCGCGACCGATGCCGAGACGGGCGACGTCCTCATGGTCGCGCACATGAACGCCGAGTCGCTGGCGCGGACGATCGAGACCGGCGAGGCCTGGTACTGGTCGCGCTCGCGCGGCGAGCTCTGGCACAAGGGCGCGACCAGCGGCCAGATCCAGACCGTGCTCGAGATGCGGGTGGATTGCGACCAGGACGCAGTCTGGATCAAGGTCCGGGTCGCGGGCGATGGCGGCTGCTGCCATACCGGCCGGCGCAGCTGCTTCTACCGCGGGGTCGACCTGTCCGGCGGCGACGCAGCCGCGACCCTCGCGTTTCTCGGCCCGCCCTAGCGATGCGCCCCGTGCCGCGGAGGGCTGCGCATTCCGTTCATGCCGCTTTCACCCCGGCGTGAGACGATGGCCGGGAAGGTACGGAGCCTCGAGATGCTGTTCGACGGACTCGCGCGGAGGGCATTCAGCCTGGGCAGCGACGGCGCTGCCATCGAGCCGAAGGCTCCCGTGCCGGGCAAGCGGTTGAAGATCGGGCTGGCCCTCGGCGGCGGTGCGGCCCGCGGCTGGGCGCATATCGGCGTGCTGCGGGTGCTGGAGGAAGCCGGCATCACGCCGGACGTGGTCGCAGGCTGCTCCATCGGGGCCGTGGTGGGCGGATGCTACGCGGCCGGCAAGCTCGGCGAGATCGAGACCTTCGCGCTGTCCCTCACCAAGCGCCGCGTCATGGGCCTGCTCGATTTCCATCTGAGCGGTTCGGGGCTGATCGCCGGCGGGCGGCTGCAGAAGCTCCTCGAGATCGACCTTCACGCCCTGCGGGTCGAGCACCTGCCGATCCGCTTCGCGACCGTCGCGACCGAGCTCGCGACCGGGCACGAGATCTGGCTCACGCGCGGCTCGCTGATCGACGCGCTGCGCGCCTCCTATGCGCTGCCCGGCGTGTTCGACCCCGTGCGCCTCGGCGGGCGGCTGCTGATGGATGGCGCGCTGGTCAATCCGGTGCCCGTGACGGTGGCGCGCGCCTTCGGGTCGGACGTCGTGATCTGCGTGAACCTGAACAACGACATCCGCCTGCGCGGAACGGTGATCCCGGACCACGGTGAGGAGGAATCCGACGCGCCCGAGGAGGCGGCCGAGGAGCCGACGCCGCGCGCCGGCCTGTTCTCGCAATGGCTCGACAGCCCGGGCCGCCGCCGCGAGCGCCGCTCGGCCCCCGGCATGGCGACCGTGATGATCGACGCGTTCAACATCACGCAGGACCGGATCTCGCGCTCGCGGCTCGCGGGCGACCCGCCCGACGCGATGATCTCGCCGAAGCTCGCGGCAATCGGCCTGTTCGAGTTCCACCGCGCCGCCGAGGCGATCGAACTCGGCCGCCAAGCGGCCGAGCGCGCGCTGCCCGACATCCGCGAGATGCTCGATTCAGCCCTGTCCGTCCCGGGCGCCGCCCGGGGCCAGGCTCAGGCCGTCGCGATGTAGTCGCGCAGGGCGCGGTGCTCCGATTCCACCTCGGCGAGCCGCTGCTTCACGACGTCACCGATCGAGATGATGCCGGCGAGGCGCCCGCCGTCGAGAACCGGCACGTGGCGGAACTTGCCCGTCGTCATCAGGCCCATGATCTCGTCGATGCTGGAGGTCGGCAGGCAGGTCACGACCTTGCTGGTCATCCGGCTCGAGACCGGGGCCTGGAGCGCCGAGGCGCCCGCCTCGGCGACGGCCCGCACCACGTCGCGCTCGGAGATGATGCCCTGCACGCCGCCGGAGCCGTCCACCACGACCACGGCGCCGATCCGCCGCTCGGCCAGGCACTGGGCCGCGTCGGCGAGCGTGCGGTCAGGCCCGATCGTCACCACGTCGCGGCCCTTCCCACCCAGGATCTGCTCGACGCTCATCGGCCTCGTCTCCTTCCCTGAACCGCTTCCCTGAGCGCGATAGTGCGAAACCGGGCGCGGCGGTTCAAGCTCAAGCCGGCCGATCGTCGCGCGGATCCCCGACCGGATCGAGATACGGAAACGCGAGGAGCCCGGTCAGGAGCCCGCCGATATGCGCCTGCCAGGCGATGCCACCCTCCGCCAGCCCGAGCGGCTGGGACAGAAAGCCGACCAGCAGATTGATGCCGAACCAGGTGCCGAGAAACAGCAGGGCGCTCCTGTTGCGCAGCAGCCCCAGCACACTGGAGCGCCGCGGCGGATCGGGCGGCCAGCTCCGCGCCGGCGCCGGACGCTCGAACACGAACAGCGCCGCCGCCCCCATGAAGCCGGACACGGTGCCCGAGGCGCCGATCACCACCTGCCAGCTGAGCGCGTTGAGGAGCCAATGCGCGAGCACCGCGCCGATCGTCGCGAGCAGCGCCAGGATCAGAAAGCGCGCCGCCCCGCAGCGGCGCAGGACGGGGGTGCCGAAGGCCGCGAGCCAGACGCAGTTCAGAACTACGTGCATCCACGAGCCGTGCAGCAGGGCGTAGCTCACGGCCGTCAGCAGCCCCGCGCCGGGGCTCGCCGCCACATACTCGGCGAGCGCCGTGCCGGCCGCGACGGAATCAGCGTCCGTTACGCCGTTCGTCGCCTCGCGCACGATTTCTTCGACCGACGCGAAGCCGAACAGCAGCGACCAGCGCGCCGGGACGAAGCCGGCATCAAACAGAAATTCGAGATCCGCCTTCGGGTCGAGCAGCCACTCGCGCCCGGCATGGATCGCCATCAGGATGACGATAGCGGCGAGGATCAGGCCCGGCAGGTTGATCGCCGGCTCGCGCGGCCCGCTCGCATCATGTGACATCGGCCCGAACTTGGGGCCAAGCCCCGTGCCCCGCAACCCTGACTCTGTTCTTGACTCCGGAGGGGGCACGTGGGCCGAATCCCCCCATGGCAAGCCAGAACGAGCGAACGCCGCAAGGCCCTCCGGGCGCGGGCGTGCTCGTCGAGTGCTTGAGCTGCGGCCGACGCTCCGCGATCGCGCGGGAGGACGGCCTGGAGGACATTCCGCTCGTCCAGTTGACGCGGCGTCTCAGATGCTCCGAATGCGGATCGCGCGCCGTGAAGGCCGCCCGCATCGAGACACCGCGCGACCTTGCGCGCCTGATGCGGGCGCGCATGGGATCGGGCGGCAGCTGACAAGAAAGCGCATTAAGCGCGCCACCACCACGAGGAGACCCCCGTTGAAGAGCGTAGCCGTCCTGATGCCGGCCCCGATGCCGGCGCATGTGATCCAGAGCCTGGACGAGCAGTTCACGCTGCACCGGGGCTGGGAAGCGCCGGACCGGGAGGCCTTCATCCGCGAGGTCGCGCCGGTGGTCCGCGGCGTTGCGCTCGGCGGGCACACCAAGGTCGATGCCGCCTTTCTCGACCGCTTTCCCAAGCTCGAGATCGTGTCGAGCTTCGGCGTCGGCTACGATTACATCGACGCCGCCGAGGCAGGCCGGCGCGGGCTGTTCGTCACCAACACGCCTGACGTCCTGACGGACGAGGTGGCGGACCTGACGGTCGGCCTCGTGATCGCGACCGTCCGCCAGCTGCCGCAGGTGGACCGCTACCTGCGCGCCGGCCGGTGGCTGGAGAAGCCCTACCCGCTCACCGCGACGCTGCGCGGCCGCAAGGTCGGCATTCTCGGGCTCGGCCGCATCGGCAAGGCCGTCGCCAAGCGCCTGGAGGCCTTCGGCCTGCCGATCAGCTATCACGGCCGCAACAAGCAGGCGGACGTGCCCTACGAGTACCACCCGACGCTTGCGGGCCTGGCGGAGGCGGTCGACATCCTGGTGTCCGTCGCACCGGGCAGCGCCGAAACCGACCGGATCGTGAACGCGGAGGTGTTTCGGGCGCTCGGGCCGGACGGCATCTTCGTCAATGTCGGGCGCGGCAGCGTGGTGGACGAGCCCGCCCTGATCGAGGCGCTGCGCTCCAAGACGATCCTGTCCGCCGGCCTCGATGTCTTTGCCGACGAGCCGCGCGTGCCGGCCGAGCTGATCGCCATGGACCATGTCGTGCTGCTGCCGCATGTCGGCTCGGCCTCGATCGAGACGCGGCGGGCGATGGGCCAGCTCGTGGTCGACAATCTCGTGTCCTGGTTCGCCGGCAAGGGCCCGCTCACGCCCGTGGTCGAAACGCCGTATCGGGGCTGACGGGGCGCGCCGCCCCGCTCTCTCAGGGAACCGTCGCCGCCCCCTCCTGTTTTTTTGGCAGGGGGCGACGATCACGCCATGAACGAGGGCGAAGAATGAAGAAATTCCTTCTCGGTGCGGCTGCGCTCGTAGCAGCCGGGCTGGCGAACGTGCCGGCCGCTGAAGCGGCACAGGGCTGCGGCCCGGGATACGGACGCGATTCCTTTGGGTACTGCCGTCCGTTCTGGGGCCCGCGTCCGGCCTACAGGCATTACGGCTGGCACGGCCCGCGCCATTATCGGCCGGTTCGCTACGGCTGGCATGGCCACCGCCATTACCGGCCCGTGCGCTACGGCTACGGCCCGCGCTATTACCGCCCCGTGCGCTACGGGTACCGGCCTTATCAGTACCGGTCGTTCGGCCCGGTGATCTCCGTCGGGTTCGGGCGCCCCTTCTGGTAGGATAACCGAGACGGCTGGGGCGGCGGTGCGATGCGCCGCCACAGTCGCCCGTTCAGGTCGGAAGCTTGCCGCCGAGTTCTTCCTCGACATAGACCCGGATGATCTCGTCGAAGCTGCGCTCGGCCTTGAAGCCCAGCGCTTCGGCGCGGGTGGGCACGAAGCCTTCGGCCCAGCCGCGCACGATCCCCATGATGGTCTCGTCGGGCTCCCGTCGGATCAGGCCGGCGACCCGATCCCCCGCGACGCGCCGGAGCGCCGCGATCTGCTCGCCCACCGTCACGCACAGACCGGGCATCGTCAGGCTGCGGCGGGCGCCGAGGCCGGACGTATCCAGCGCGGCCGCATGGATCAGGAAACCGATCGCGGCACGTGGCGAGGCGTGCCAGTGGCGCACCGTTTCCTCCACGGGCAGGATCGCCTCCTGGCCGTTCAGCGGCTCCCGGATGATGCCCGAGAAGAAGCCCGAGGCCGCCTTGTTGGCCTTGCCCGGCCGCACGCAGATGGTCGGCAGGCGGATGCCGATGCCATCGAAGAACCCGCGGCGCGAATAATCGGCGAGCAGCAATTCGCCGATCGCCTTCTGGGTGCCGTAGCTCGTGAGCGGCGTCAGGTGGAACGTGTCCGGGATCCCGTTCGCCGGGAACGGGGCGCCGAACACCGCGATGGA
>JAQGJZ010000525.1 GCA_028290385.1 Enterovirga sp. | reverse complement strand
GCGCGAGGGCGGGACCCGCTTCATGGAAAGCGTGTACGGGCATCTGCTCGTTTCGGGGAACGCGTATCTGGAGGCGGTCTCGGTCGACGGGGCGCCGCGCGAGCTCTACGCGCTGCGGCCCGACCGGATGCGGGTCGTGCCGGGGCCGGACGGCTGGCCGGCCGCCTACGAATACCAGGTGGGCTCGCGCACGGTGCGCTTCGACCAGGCGGGCGAGATCCCGCCCATCCTGCATCTCACGCTGTTTCACCCGCTCGACGACCATTACGGGCTCTCGCCCATGGAAGCGGCGGCCGTGCCGCTCGACATCCACAACGCGGCCGGCGCTTGGAACAAGGCGCTGCTCGACAATGCGGCCCGGCCGTCCGGGGCGCTGGTCTTCGCAGGACCGGTCGGGACGCAGCTTTCGGACCCGCAATTCGAGCGGCTGAAGGCCGAGCTCGAGCTGAACTACCAGGGCGCGGCCAATGCCGGGCGGCCCCTGCTGCTCGACGGAGGCCTCGACTGGAAGCCGCTGTCGCTGTCCCCGAAGGACATGGATTTCGTCGAGGCGAAGCACAGTGCGGCGCGCGAGATCGCGCTCGCCTTCGGCGTGCCGCCCCTGCTGCTCGGGCTCCCGGGCGACAACACGCACGCAAACTATGCCGAGGCCAACCGGGCCTTCTATCGCCAGAGCGTGATCCCGCTCGCCAAGCGCACCGCCGAAGCGGTCGCGCAATGGCTCGGCCCGGCCTTCGGCGGCGGCTTGCGGCTCGAACCCGACCTCGATGCGATCGAGGCGCTCGCGCCGGAGCGCGAGTCGCTGTGGCGCCGGGTCGGCGGGGCGTCGTTCCTGTCCGACGACGAGAAGCGGGCCGCGGTCGGGTACGGAGCCAGGGGAGGCGGCGCGTGATTGCGAGCAGTCAGAGCGTCGATCCGACGACGCAATATGCGGCCCTGCAGGAGCGGGTTTCGGGCCTCGGCCAGCAGTTCCTGCATTTCGAACAGACCACGACCCGCGCCTTCCAGCAGGTCGAGAGCGCGATTTCGACCCTGTCCGCCGAGGTGAGGGCGGGCGGCAAGACGCAGTGGCAGACCATCGTGACCTCCGTCGGCGTGATCGTCGCGATCCTCGGCGCGCTCGGCGGCCTCGCGTACCTGCCGGTGAAGAACGGCATGGAGCAGTTCGGCTCCGAGCTCCGCATCCTGCGGGAGGCGATGGTCCCGCGCAGCGAGCAGGCGGAGCGCTGGCGCCGCTCGGAGGAGGACATCAGGACCTTGCAGATCGAGCTGCGGCGCGCCGAGGCGCGGTTCGTCGGCCGGGCGGAATATGAGGAAAGGTGGCGCTGTCGTGAGAACAAATAGCGAACTGATCCTTGGACTCGAGGTCAAGCTGCTGCCGGAGGGGCTGCGCCGGGTCGGCACGGACGGGCTGATCGAGGGCTACGCCAGCCTGTTCGGCGTGGCCGATCTCGGCCGTGACGTCGTCGAGCCCGGCGCGTTCCGGGACAGCCTCGCCCGGCGCGGGGCGGCCGGCGTGCGGATGCTGTGGCAGCACGATCCGGCCGAACCTGTCGGCACCTGGCTCTCGGTTCGCGAGGACGGGCGCGGGCTCTTTGTCCGCGGGCGGCTGAACCTCGCCGTCCGGCGCGCCCGGGATATCGCGGCGCTGATCGGGGAGGGCGCGCTCGATGGCCTCTCTATCGGTTTCCGCGTGGTCGAGGCGGCGAAAGGGGCGGGCGGCATTCGCCGCCTTCTCCGGCTCGACCTGTGGGAGGTCTCGATCGTGACCTTCCCGATGCAGCCCGGCGCGAAGCTGGCCGCCGTGAAGGCCCGCGCTGTTCCGCTCCCGTTTGCGGGGAGGGGCCACCTTCCCGGTGAGAGGCAGGGCGCTGGCCCCTCCCTCACCCAAGCCATCCGCCGTGCCTCCGCCCGGCTGTCCCGTCCCACAACCCGCTGAGGAACACGATGAACGTTCAGACTCAAGCACCGGAAACCAAGGCCGTGGGCGGTGGCGACGTCGCCGGAGCCTTCGACGACTTCGCCCGGAGCTTCGACGCCTTCCGGGCGGCGAACGACGAGCGTCTCCAGGAGATCGAGACGCGCCTCTCGGCCGATGTCCTAACGGAGGAGAAGCTCGCCCGCATCGATGCCGCGCTCGACGATGCCAAGCGCCGGCTCGACCGGGCCCAGCTGGAGCGGAGCCGCCCGGCCCTAGGCGGCCCGGTGGAGGGCGCGCGCGATGCCGGCCTGACCGAGCACAAGGCCGCGTTCGACCTTTATGTTCGGGCCGGCGAGGCCGCCGGCCTCAAACGGCTCGAGGAGAAGGCCCTGTCTGCCGGCTCCGGGCCGGATGGCGGCTACCTGGTCCCCGGGACGGTCGAGAAGGAGGTGCTGACGCGCCTCGCCGCTCTCTCGCCGATCCGCGCCATCGCGTCCGTCCGGACGATCTCGAGCGGGTCGTACAAGCGGGCCTTCTCGACTGCGGGCCCGGCCGCCGGCTGGGTCGGGGAAACGGCCTCGCGACCGCAGACGGCCTCACCGACTCTCGCCGAACTCGCCTTCCCGGCCATGGAGCTCTACGCGATGCCGGCCGCGACCCAGACCCTGCTGGATGATGCCGTGGTCGATATCGACGCCTGGCTCGCGGCCGAGGTCGAGACCGTCTTCGCCGAGCAGGAGGGCTTCGCCTTCGTGCAGGGCGACGGCGTGAACAAGCCGAAGGGCTTTGTGGCCGCGCCGACCGTTGCGGAGACGAGCTGGAGCTGGGGCAATCTCGGCTATGTGGCGACCGGCTCGGCCGGCGCCTTTCCGACCGAAAGCCCGGCCGATGTTCTGATCGACCTCATCTACGCGCTGAAGGCCGGCTATCGGCAGAACGCCGTCTTTGTGATGAACCGCAAGACCCAGAGCGTGATGCGGAAGTTCCGGGACGAGTCGGGCGCCTATATGTGGCAGCCGCCCGCCATCGCCGGCCAGCCCGCCACCTTCATGTCGTTCCCAGTGGTCGAGGCGGAGGACATGCCGGACATCGCCGCGAACGCTCTGTCGGTCGCCTTCGGCGATTTCCGGCGCGGCTATCTGGTGGTGGACCGGACGGGGATCCGCGTTCTGCGCGATCCGTATTCGGCCAAACCCTACGTGCTCTTCTACACGACGAAGCGCGTGGGCGGCGGCGTGCAGGACTACGCGGCGATCAAGCTGCTGAAGTTCGCCGCGAGCTGACCCCCCCTGGCCCTGAGGTGCTGCAGAGCTGGTCGGGCGGAGCCCGGCCAGCATCCCGTGCGCTGGCGCTACCGCATCGACCAGTCGAAGCGGGGGCGGGAGCGCGGCGCCGCCCAGCCGATCTGCTGCTCGGTCTCGACCCTGCGCAGCTCCTGGGCGCGCGACAGGATCCAGTCCTCGTGTTCGGAGACCGGGGTCACGGCCGTCAGCCCGCCGCAGGCGGTGGGGGTGCGGGAGTGAAGCGCCCCGGACGACCAGCTCACGATGCCGAGCAACTGGTAGCCGTCCGGACCGTCACGGACGATCGGGCCGCCCGAATCGCCGCGGCAGGCACCGGCGCCGGTCGTTTCTGCGAGCCGGCGCTCGTCGGCGACCACCACCACCTTGTTTGCCGCCTGGAGCGTGCCGAGAGAGACGAGGCGCGCGGCGCGAAGCACCCGCGCGGAGCCGCGCGCGGCTTCAGCGGAGAGCCCGAAACCGACGATGTCCACGGCCTCGCCTTCGCTCAGACCGTAGCTGCGGGTGGGGCCAAGCGGCTTGAAATCCGGGCCGAGCGGCTCGGCGAGCTTGAGCAACGCGAGGTCGATGCCGGGCTGCGTGCGCGGCGTCGTGCCCGGGATGAAACTCGGATGGAGCGCGGCCGCCACGGCGCGGACCCCGCGCTGGCGAAACCGCCGGTCGACCCCGACCACCCGGTAGGCGGCGCGCTGCAGCACGCAATGCGCAGCGGTCAGGACGAGGTCGGGCCCGATCACGGCGCCTGAGCAGAGCTCGCCCTGGGAGCTCTCGATCAGAACGACCGAGCCGCGGATGCCGTTCGGGTCCCGCACGAGCTTGCCGCCCGTGACCGCAACGGCCGGAAGCGGCGCAAGGGCGAGCGCCGCGGCAGCAAGACAGCCGCGAAGGAGGCTTTTCATGCAGGCAATCTGCCTTTCGCGTTGGATTTGAGCAAGCTGGCCGAAGGAGTCAGCGCCACTGCGCCGCGCGGCCCCAGCTGGCAAGCGTGCGATCGAGCCAGTCCCGCTGTGGCGACACGAGGATTCCCTGGCTCATGCTGCCGCAACCAGAAGCGCGGTCGCCTGCGGCCCAACTCGTGACGGCCACCACCGTCCCGCTACCGTCCGTCATCGGACCGCCGGAATCGCCTTCGCAGGCGCCCGCCCCACGCGGGCCGGAGGCCCAGAGCAGGATCGTGCTCGGCCCATACGGCTGCACGGCCGACAATCCGACGCTGCGGAAGGTGCCGGTGGAGCGGGCATCGCCCTCGCGGGCGACCCCGTAGCCGCCGAGCGCGATCCCGTCGGCTCGGGCCGGCGCGCTCGTCGAGAGCGCGACCGGGCGGAAGCGATCCGGGAGGGCGCTCGGCGTCCGCAGGAGAGCAAGGTCGATCGAGCGCCGCCGTGCGGCAACCGAGTTGGCGACATAGGCCGGGTGAATGGCGCGTGCCGCCGGCGCGATCAGCACCGGCTGCCCGTCCTCGCCGCGCCAATGGACCCGGAACTCGCCGGCACCGGCGACGCAATGCGCGGCCGTCAGCACGGCATCGGGGGCGACCACGATCCCCGAGCAGACGCCGCCGCGCGAGTTCAGGACCATCACGGCCGAACGGGCGAGCGGGCCTGAATCCTCGCTGCCGCCCACCACCGCCCGGGCCGGCTGGAAGCCACCCAGGACAAAGGCGGCCGCTGCAGCCGCACGGCTCAGGCGACGGCGTGACCTGCTGAGATTCGGAGACATCGGATGAGCGCGATACTCGTCGCCGGCCCGGCCGTCGAGCCCGTGACGCTGGCCGAAGCCAAGGCACATCTGCGGCTCGACAGCGGTGATGAGGATGCGCTGGTCGCAAGCCTCGTCGCCGCGGCCCGGCACACCCTGGAACTCGCGACCCGTCGCGCCTTCGTGGCCCAGACCTGGCGCCTCCGCCTCGACCGGTGGCCGGAGGGCAGGGCGGTTGCCCTGCCGCTTGCGCCCCTGATCGCGATCGTGGCGGTCCGGGTCAGCCCGCTCTCCGGCCCGGCCGCGACCCTCGATCCGGGGACCTACAGGATCGTTCGCGAGGCCGACCCGCCCACCCTCACCGTAGACGCGGCCGTGGCTGATGCCGGCCTGCCCTCGGGCGGAATCGAGATCGACGCGACCTACGGGTTCGGTGCGGCGGCAACCGACGTGCCGCAGCCGCTCAGGCTCGCCATCCAGCGGCTCGTCGCCCGCTGGTTCGAGCGGCGGGGCGACGGCGATGATGCCGTGATGCCGGCGGATGTCGCGGCGCTCGTTAGGCCCTTCGTGCGGCCGAGGCTCGCATGATGGCCAGCGCCCGCAGGTCCATCGGCCGGCGCAGCCGGCGCTTCACGCTGGAAGTGCCGCTCGAGAGCCCGGACGGGTTCGGCGGCGTGATCCGCACCTGGCAGCAGGGCCCGCTGCTCTGGGGTTCGATCGACCATCTCTCGGCAGCGGAGCGCTTGCGCTCCGACAAGCCGGAGGTGGCCGTGACCCACCGCGTCACGGTCCGGTTTCGGGACGGCGTCACCGACGCCATGCGCCTCCTGCTCGGCTTGCGGCGCTTCCGGATTCGAAGCGCTGCCGATCCCGATGGAACACGGCGCGAACTCGTCTGCCTCGTCGAGGAGATCCGGCCATGACTTCGCCGATTCTGGCGCTTCGGGCGGCGATCCTGGCGCGCTGCGCAGGCGACGCCGCCCTTGCCGCGATGCTGGGTGGGACCGCTTCGATCCACGACGAGCCGCCCGCAGGCGCCGTCCCGGTCTATGCCGTGTGGGGCGAGGCGGAGGCGCGCGATGCCTCGTCCTCAACCGAGCATGGCCACGAGCAGGACCTCGCCATCCGCATCTGGGCGCGGCCGGGCAGTGCGGCCTCTGCGCTTGCCGGGGCGGAACGGATGGCTGAGCTCCTCGATGACGGGGCGCTCAGCCTCACGGGCCACCGGCTGGTCCGCTTGTCGATGACCGCGCTCGAGATCGGGCGCGAGGACCGCACCAACCTCGCGCGCGCCGTGCTCCGGCTTAGGGCCCTCACCGAGGTGGCGTGACCGTCTCGCCTCGCCGGGGAGGGCGGATTTTCGCTGGTGCGAGCCGCGCATGGGCTCCGGTGTTCGATCACCACAGGATGAGGACGTCATGGCTGCACAGAAGGGCAAGGACCTGCTCCTGAAGCTCGACGACGGAGCGGGCGGGTTCACGACGGTTGCCGGTCTCAGGACGCGGCAGCTCGCCTTCAATGCCGAAATGGTCGACGTGACGAACGCCGACTCGGCCGGCCGCTGGCGCGAACTCCTGGCCGGGGCAGGGATGCGCCGCGCCTCCATCGCGGGCGCTGGCGTCTTTCGTGACGCCGCCTCGGACGCCCGCATGCGGACGCTCTTCTTCGACGGGAGCAGCCCGGTGCTGCAGGTGATCGTGCCCGATTTCGGGACGGTCGAGGGTCCGTTCCAGATCACCGGCCTCGAATACCGGGGCGACCATGCGGGCGAGGTCACGTTCGACATGGCGCTGGAATCCGCTGGCCCGCTGACCTTCACGGCGCTCTGACATGGCCAACCGCAGACGCGGCGAGATCGCCGCCACGATCGCCGGTCGCGCCTACACCCTGTGTCTCACGCTCGGCGCATTGGCCGAGCTGGAACACGCCTTCGCGGTGGATGATCTCGGTGCGCTCGGCACGCGCTTCGGCGAGGGCCGGCTGTCGGCCGAAGACCTCGTCCGCATCGTCGGGGCCGGGCTGCGCGGCGGGGGGCATGACGTGCCGGACGGTGTGATCCGCACCTGGCCGGGCGCCTGCCTGGCCGAGATGGCCGCGGCTG
>JAQGJZ010000265.1 GCA_028290385.1 Enterovirga sp. | reverse complement strand
CGCGTCCCGCCCCGTCGCCGGCTGCGGCTCCGGCTCCGGCTCCGGCCGGCTCCGTCGCGCCGCCCGCACCGCCGCCGGAGGACCGGGTCGAGATCCTCGGCGTGAAGCTGCCCAATGGCAGCGACCTGAAGAACGCGGTCAGCTCGATCGGCGAAGTGCTGAACCTGCCCAAGGCGTTCTGACGCGCGCGGCCCGCGCGCGCTGGCCCTGCGCGGCCGCTTGACCTATCCCGGCCGGGCGGAGATGCGCTCCGCGGCCGAGGAACACCATTGTCCCGCATCCTGACCGGTCGCGTCGTGATCGCGACCCATAATCCCGGCAAGCTCGCCGAGATGACCGAGCTGCTGGCGCCGTTCGGCGTCGAGACCGTGTCGGCCGGCGCGCTGGGCCTGCCCGAACCCGACGAGACGGGCACGATGTTCGCCGAGAACGCCGCCATCAAGGCGCATGCCGCCGCGCAGGCGTCCGGGTTGCCGGCCTTCGCGGACGATTCGGGCGTCTGCGTGCACGCGCTGGATGGCGCGCCCGGGCTGTTTTCCGCCCGCTGGGGCGGGCCCAACAAGGATTTCGGCGCCGCCATGGCGCGGATCGAGGCGGAGCTCGCCCGCCGCGGCGCGACCGCGCCCGAGACGCGGCGCGCGCATTTCGTGTCGGCGCTCGTGATCGCCTGGCCGGACGGGCACGAGGAGCTGTTCGAGGGCCGGATCCACGGCGAGGTGGTGTATCCGCCCCGCGGCGAGCGCGGCTTCGGGTACGATCCGATGTTCCTGCCGGACGGGCACCAGCGCACCTTCGGCGAGATGGTGTCCGACGAGAAGCACGGCATCGACTGGGCCGCGCCCGATCCGCAGCCGCTGTCGCACCGCGCCCGTGCCTTCCTGGCCCTGTCGCGCGCCTGCCTCCGGCGCGCTCAGTCCCTCGCCTGAAGCAGGTCGTCGAGGTCGAGCCGGCGGGTGAACATCGCCAGCCGGCCCTCGGCGTCGACGGGCCAGCTTTCGCGCGGGCGGTCCCAGTAGAGCTCGACGCCGTTCTGGTCCGGATCGCGCAGGTACAGGGCCTCGCTCACGCCGTGGTCGGACGCGCCGTCGAGTGCGATCCCGGCCGCGGAAACACGCCGAAGCGCGTCCGCCAGCGCCGCTCGGGTCGGGTACAGGACCGCCGTGTGGAAGAGGCCCGTCGTTCCGGGCGGGGGCGGCGAGCCGCCGAGGCTTTCCCAGGTGTTCAGCCCGAGATGGTGGTGGTAGCCGCCAGCCGAGATAAAGGCCGCCTGCGCGCCGTAGCGCTGGATCAGCGCAAAGCCGAGCACGCCGCAATAGAAGCCGAGCGCGCGGTCGAGATCGGCGACTTTCAGGTGAACATGGCCGATGCGCACCCCGGGGTCGATGGGGCGCTCCGGAGAGACCGCGGGTTTGAGCAGCTCGGACATCCTGTCCTCCTCGGGGGGTGAGCCCGAAGTCACCCCAGCAAGGCCCTGCCGGCAAGCTGCGTTTGCGCAAGGTTTCGCTTGCAGGCTCAGCCGATCGGTCGCTCGTCCGCGATCACCTTGCCGTCGTTCGGCAGCGCCCCGGGCGCGACGAGCTCCACGCTGCCGCGCAGCTTGGTGAGCGCCTGCAGGCTGGCCGCGACCGCCTCCCCCAGCCCCGGGCCGGGCGAATGCGCTTCGGCGCGCAGCACCATGGCGTCCGCCTCGCCCTGCCGGCTGACGACCAGGCGCAGGCGGCCGAGTTCGGGATGGCGCCGCGCCACTTCGGCGATCTGCTCGGGCCGGACGAACATGCCTTTGACCTTCGCGGTCTGGTCGGCCCGGCCCATCCAGCCCTTGATGCGCCGGTTGGTGCGGCCGCACGGGCTCTGGCCCGGCAGAAAGGCCGTGAGGTCACCGACCGCAAGCCGAATCCAGGGGTGGCGCGGATCCAGCGTCGTGACCACGATCTCGCCGACATCGCCCTCCGGCACCGGCTCGCCCGTGCCCGGCCGCACCAGCTCGACGATCAGGCTCTCGTTCAGCACCAGGCCGGAGCGCGCCTCGGTCTCATACGCGATCGTGCCGAGATCCGCCGTCGCATAGGCCTGGAAGGCCTCGATCCCGCGCCCGGCGATCTCGTCCTGCAGCGTCTTGGGGAAGGCGGCGCCGGACACCAGCGCCTTCCGGAAGGAGGGTGCGATCCCGGCCTTCTCGCCCGCATCGAGCAGAATTTTCAGGAAGTCGGGCGTGCCGCAAAAGGCGCTCGGCCCGTAGGCGGCGATCAGCTCGAGCTGCGCCTCGGTGTTGCCCGGCCCGGCCGGAATGACCGCGCAGCCCACGGCCCGCGCGGCCGAATCCATGATCATGCCGGCCGGGACGAGGTGGTAGCTGAAGGTGTTCAGAACGATGTCGCCGGGTCGGAAGCCGGCCGCGAACAGCGCGCGCGCCGTGTGCCAGACGTCGCTCCCCTCCGGCTCGGGCTCGAAGATCGGGCCGGGCGAGGTGTAGAGCCGGGCGAACCCCGAAGCCGGGCCCGGAACAAAGCCGCCGAAGGGCGGCCGCGCCTTGTGCAAAGCCGGCAGCTCGGATTTGCGCAGCACCGGGAGCCGCGCCAGCGCGGCCCTGTCCGTCACGGCCGCCAGATCGATCCCGGCGAGGCGTTCGGCATAGGCGGGTGCCGCGACGGCCGCCGCCAGGACCTGCGGCAGGCGGCGGAAAAGATCCGCCTCGCGCGCCTCCGGGCTCTCGGTTTCGCGCGCGTCGAAATGCTCTGCCACGGTCGCTCCCTCGTTTCGGCCAGCATCGCGGGGAGCGCGCAAGGGGGCAAGCGGCCGAGGCGCTACTCCGTCCCGGCGCCGCGGAGGGAACTGCCTGACGGGAGGGCTGGGGCGCGGGCGTTCGCCCGGCGCATGGGCCGATCAGTCGTCGCGGTGCACGCGCTCGTTGCGCTCGTGCCGCTCCTGGGCCTCGATGGACAGGGTGGCGATCGGGCGCGCCTCGAGGCGCTTCAGCGCGATCGGCTCGCCGGTCTCCTCGCAGTAACCGTAGGTCCCGTCCTGGATGCGCGAGATCGCCGCGTCGATTTTGGCGATGAGCTTGCGCTGACGATCGCGCGCCCGGAGTTCGATGGCCCGGTCGGTTTCGGATGAGGCCCGGTCCGCGAGGTCCGGATGGTTGGGATTCTCGGTCTGCAGAGCAGACAGTGTCTCCTGCGACTCGCGCAGAATGTCCAGCTTCCACTGGGAGAGCTTGCGGCGGAAATACTCGCGCTGCCGCTCGTTCATGAAGGGCTCCGTCTCTTCGGGACGATAACCCTGCAGCTCAATCGACTTCACCATCAGCCCCTCTGAGTTGAAGCCGCTTCGAGGCGGTTTGTGTGCGGCGATATATGCTAACCGTGAAAATTCGACAACGGCCCCGCCGCCCCTGAGGGCCACCGAAGGTGGCATGGGGGCTGCAACTTTCGGCAACCGGCGCAATCGGCAGCCAATCGGGCGCGGCGCGGCCGGCTGCCGTGCCGTTTTGACGCCGCGCCGGGGGTGTTCCCTCACGCGGCCAAGCGCCTCCGTCCAGCGGGGCGGAGCCCCCGGCAGCCGGCGGCTGTGACCGGCCCCTTGCTCCGGCCGAGTCACTCGGGGCATCTTCCGCCGCGAACCACCGGGCTGCGGCACACGGTCGTCGGCAAAAAGAACAATGCTTAACGGCGGGGTAACCCTTCTCGGAAACCTTCCGTTCACCTTCGAGGGCGGGCGCACAGGCGCCTAGGCAGGGGCAGGTTGCGCGTGGCGGAACGAGAGGCAGGTCGCGGGGAAGCGGCGTGGGTGCGGCCGAGCCGGATGATCGGGCTTGCGGTCTGCGCGGTCGCGACCCTGTGCGGCATCCGCGGCACGCAGGATGCGGCCGCGAACGGCGACACACGCTCGATCACGATCCAGCACGAGCACACCAAGGAAAGCGCGACGATCACGTTCAAGCGGAACGGCTATTACGACCAGGCCGCGCTGAACCAGCTGAACTGGCTGCTTCGGGACTGGCGGCTCGACGAGCCGACCCGCATGGAGCCAAAGCTCTTCGACATTGTCTGGGAGGTGTATCGCGAGGTCGGCTCGCGCGAGCCGATCCGCGTCGTCTCGGCGTATCGCTCCCCCAAGACCAACGCGATGCTGCGCCGGCGCTCGCGGGCCGTGGCCGAGCATTCCCAGCACATGGCCGGCAAGGCGATGGATTTCTACCTGCCCGACGTGCCGATGGGCCGCGTGCGCGAGATCGGGATGCGGCTGCAGAACGGCGGCGTCGGGTTTTATCCGAACGCCTACAACCCGTTCGTCCATCTGGACGCCGGCAGCGTGCGGTCCTGGCCGCGGATGACCACGGACCAGCTCGCGCGCCTGTTCCCGGACGGCCGCACCGTGCACCTGCCGCGCGAGGGCCGGCCCCTGGCGGGCTACGAGATCGCCAAGGCCGAGATCCTGGCGCGCGGCGGTGCCGTGGCCGGCCTGCAATACGCCGAGGCCGGGTCCGGCGGCGAACGCAAGAGCCTGTGGGCGACCCTGTTCGGCTCCTTCGACGACGAGGACAGCGACTTCTACGGGTCCTCCGCGTCGCGTGGGCGGGCGGCGCCCCAGGCCCGGCAGACGCGGGTCGCGGCCGCCGAGCCGCGGACAAGCGCCGACCGGGACGATTCCGGCACCTGGTCCTTCTTCAGCCGGCCAGCCGCCGTGGAGCCCGCGCCGCAGGTGCAGGAAGCCCCGCCGGAGCCGGTCCAGGCCCGGATGGAGCCGCGGCTGCAGCAGCCCGCGTTCCCCGTGTCCCCGCCCCCGATGCCGCCGGTCGCCCCGGCGGATGCCCGGCCGGTTGCCGAGCCGGTGGTGCTGGCGAGCCTGTCGCCAACGCCGCCCCGCCGCCCGGAGGACCTTGCGCCGCTGCTCGTCGCCATGCCGCTGCCGCCGGTCCGCCCCGGGATCAGCGTGGCGGGCGCCGCCCCGGCGATCGCGAACGAGCTCAACGGGCAGATGCGCAGCACCGCCGCCCCGGCCGCCCCGAAGCTCGCTGCAGGCGACGACCGCTCCGCCCTGAAGGCGCTGTTCGACGCCGCCACCACGGGGGCGCCGCAGGGTCGCACGCAATTCACCTCCGCGGGCCTCGACGACATGGGCGTCGGCCGCTTCCGGGGTTCCGCCGTGGCCCCGCGGGCGACGATCCGATAAAGGTCCTGGCGAACGGGGAGCGGAGGCCGGCATGAGCGCGGATCTGACGGTCGAGGATCCGCGGCACGAGGCTGCCCTGCATGGGGCGGCCGAGGACCCCGGTTTCGCCGAGTTGCTGTTCCGGCGCGTTCCGGCCGACGACCGCGCGCCCTATACGCCCGAGACCCTGGCCGGGCTCGCCGGGCAGGCCCGCACCCACCTGGCGGCCCCGCGGGTGCGCGGCACGTCCTCGGTCCACATCACGCACCGGACGATCAGGCAGGACGGCACCGAGCGGCAGATCACGGTCCTCGAGGCGGTCAACGACGACATGCCGTTCCTGCTCGATTCGACGCTCGCCGAGCTGGTCGAGCGGGGTTTTGAGCCGAAGCTCGTCGCGCACCCCATCCTGGCCGTGGAGCGCGGCTCGGACGGCGAGCTCACGCGGCTGCTCGGCGATGCCGGGACGCAGCCCCCGGGGGCTTCGCGCGAAAGCCTGATCCACATCCATCTCGACCGGCTGGACGACAGCGGGCGCGACGCGCTCCTCGCCGCCCTCACGCAGGTCTATGCCGACGTCAGGGCCGCCGTCTCGGACGGGGAGCTGATGCGGGACCAGCTCGCGGCGCTCGCCGCGGAGTACCGCCAGAACCCGCCCGGCCCCGATTCGGGCGAGACCGAGGAAGCGGCCGCCTTTCTCGACTGGCTCGCGGCTGACAATTTCATCCTGCTCGGCGCGCGCGCGCACCGCATCGGCGGCGAGCTCACCGCGGAGGCGCTCGAAGGGTCGGGCCTCGGCCTTCTGCGCGACCCCAGCCTCAACGTGCTCAAGCGCCGGGGCGAGCTCGTCGCGGTCACGCCCGAGCTGCAGGCCTTCTTCGAGCGCCCGCGGCTGCTCTTCATCACCAAGGCGAGCGCCAAGTCGCGCGTCCACCGGCGCGCCTATCTCGATTACATCGGGGTCAAGCTGTTCGGCCCGTCCGGGCGCCTCTGGGGCGAGTTCGCGCTGGTCGGCCTGTTCACGGCGACCGCCTATACGAGCTCGATCGCGAGCGTTCCCTATCTCAGGCGCAAGGCGGCCGGCATTCTCGACCGCGCCGGGTTCGATCCGACGAGCTTCGACGGGCGCTCGCTCACCCAGGTGCTGGAGGTTTTTCCGCGCGACGAGCTGTTCCAGATCGACGAGGACACCCTGTTCGGCTTCGCGCTGGACGTGCTCCGGCTGGCCGAGCACCCGCGCATCCGGGCGCTGGTGCGGCCCGACCGCTTCGGCCGCTTCGTGTCCGTGATCGTCTACGTCCCCAAGGACCGCTACGATTCGGATGTGCGCCGGCGCGTCGGCGAGTACCTGGCCAAAACCTTCGAGGGCCGCGTCTCGGCCGCCTATCCGGCCTATCCGGAGGGGCCGCTCGCGCGCACCCACTTCATCATCGGGCACGACACCGAGACGCTGCCGCAGGTCTCGCGCGAGGAGGTCGAGCGCGCCATCACGGACATCGTGCGCACCTGGGCCGACAAGCTGGCTCAGGCGCTGGAGGCCGCCGTGCCGGAACAACGGGCACGCGAGCTCTTCGGCCGCTATGCCGAGGCTTTTGGCCCGGCCTATCGGGACGCGTTCGATGCCGCGCACGCGCTCGGCGACATCGACGCCATCGACCGGCTCACGGAGGCGAGGCCGCGCACCGTCGATCTCTACCGCCGCGACGGCGACCCCGCCGAGCGGGTGAACCTGAAGCTGTTCTCGCGCGGCGAGAGCCTGCCGCTTTCGGACCGGGTGCCGCTGCTGGAGCGGCTCGGCTTCCGCGTCGTGAACGAGCGCACCTACCGGATCGTGCCGGCCGACACGGGCGATTCCCCCCGCGTGTGGCTGCACGACATGGCGCTGGAGCGCGCCACCGGCGCCCCCATCGACATCGCGGAGATCGGCAGCCGGATCGAAGCGGCGCTGCTGGCCGTGTTCCGCGGCGTCACCGAATCGGACGGGTTCAACAAGCTGGTGCTCGAGGCGGGGCTCGGCTGGCGCGAGGCCGCGCTGCTGCGCGGGCTCGGCCGCTATCTCCGGCAGATCGTCATCCCGTATGGGCAGGAATACCTGGCCGGCGTGCTCGCCCGGCACCCCGAGGTCGCCCGCAAGCTCGTCGCGCTGTTCTATGCCCGCTTCGACCCGCACCCGAAGGAGGGCCGGGCCGCGGAAGCGGACGTGCTGGCCGAACTCCAGGGGCTGCTGGAGGACGTGTCCAGCCTCGACGAGGACCGCATCCTGCGTCGCTTCCTGAACCTCATCCAGGCCTGCATCCGCACCAACTTCTTCCGCATCGGCGACAACGGCCTGCCGCTGGAAACGATTGCGTTCAAGTTCGAAGGCGCCAAGGTCGAGAGCCTGCCGAAGCCGCAGCCGCTCTACGAGATCTTCATGAACTCGCCGCGGCTGGAGGCTTTGCACCTGCGCTTCGGCAAGGTCGCCCGCGGCGGCATCCGCTGGACCGACCGGCCGCAGGATTTCCGTACGGAGATCCTCGGCCTCGTGAAGGCGCAGCAGGTGAAGAACGCCGTCATCGTGCCCGTCGGCGCCAAGGGCGGGTTCTTTCCGAAGCTGCTCCCCGCCCCGACGGACCGGGCGGCCTGGATGCAGGAGGGGACGGAAGCCTACCGCATCTTCATCCGCACGCTGCTCGACCTCACGGACAACCTGGACGGCAACCGCGTCGTGCCGCCGCCGGAGGTGGTGCGGCATGACGGCGACGATCCCTATCTCGTGGTCGCGGCCGACAAGGGCACGGCCACCTTCTCGGACACGGCCAACGCGATCTCGCTGGAAAAGGGGCACTGGCTGGGGGACGCCTTCGCGTCCGGCGGCTCCGTCGGCTACGACCACAAGGCCATGGGCATCACGGCGCGCGGCGCGTGGGAGGCCGTGAAGCGCCACTTCCGCGAGATCGACATCGACATCGGGGCCGCGCCCGTGACGGCCGTCGGGGTCGGCGACATGTCGGGTGACGTGTTCGGCAACGGCATGCTGCTGTCGCGCACGGTCAAGCTCGTCGCCGCCTTCGACCACCGCGACATCTTTATCGACCCGGATCCGGACGCCGAGCGCGCCTGGGCGGAGCGCAAGCGCCTGTTCGACCTGCCCCGCTCGAGCTGGGCGGATTACGACCGCTCCCTCATCTCGGCCGGCGGCGGCGTGTTCTCGCGCGCGTCGAAATCGATCGCGCTGTCGCCCGAGGCGCGCGCCGCGCTCGGCTTCGACAAGGCGGAGGCGACGCCCGCCGAGATCATGAGCGCGATCCTGCGGGCGCCCGTGGGGCTCCTGTTCTTCGGCGGGATCGGCACCTATGTGCGCGCCTCCGACGAGCCCGACGCGGCGGCGG
>JAQGJZ010000244.1 GCA_028290385.1 Enterovirga sp. | reverse complement strand
ATGGCGGCGGCCGAGATAGGCCTTGAGAAAGGCGGCCGGCAGCTCGCCGAACACGCGCCAGGTCGGCAGCACCACGCCGCGTGCGTCGAGATCCTCCGCCTGCTGGTCCGAGTAGCGGTTCAGCTTGGCGAGCTGGTCGCCGAGGGAGCGGACGGAGAAATGGTGCACGATGCCGCGCAGCCGCTCGAGCCTGGCGCCCGGCTCCATGGCCACTGCGTCATGGACAGGCGACGCCGCGAAGCGCCCGCGTGAGCGGCGATAGAGCCGGATATAGGCGTGCGAATAGGCCCAGGGATGCGGCCGCGCCTCGCCCGGAAAAACCTCCGCGAAGCGGATCAGGAAGCCATCGGCCGCGCGGTGCCGCCCCTGGGCGAACACGTCCCGGATCTCGGCCACGAGCTCGGGCGGCATCACCTCGTCCGCGTCGAGGTTGAGCACCCAATCGTGCCGGCACTGGTCCTCGCCGAAGCGCTTTTGCGGGCCGTAGCCGGTCCACGGATTGTGGATCACCCGCGCGCCGAGCGAGCGGGCGAGCTCCACCGTGCCGTCCGTGGAGCCCGAATCGACGACGATCACGTCGTCGCTCAGGCCCCCGATGGCGCGGAGCGTCGCTCCGAGCCGGTCGCTCTCGTTCTTCGTGATGAGGAAGATCGAGACGGGCAGCGCCTCGTTCATGGGCGATGTCGAATGCAGCGAGGTCAGGGCTAGGCGGCTCCGGCCGGGCGCAGCCCGAGGATGCGGCGCGCTTCCGCCGTGGTCGCGACCGTGCGGCCGTGCCGGCGGACGGTTTCGGCGGCCGCGGCAACGAGCTCGGCATTGCTGGCGGCGAGCCGGTCCTTGGACAGTCGGACGTTGTCCTCGAGCCCGGTCCGGACCGCGTCGGCGCCGCGCGCGAGCCCCCAATCCATCACGACGGACTGGTTGCGGCCGATCCCGGCCGCCGTCCAGGTGGCGTGCGGCAGGACGCGCTTCGTTTCCGCGAGCAGGATCTCGAGCAGGTGCTCCTCGGCGGGGATCGCGTTCTTCACGCCCATGACGAATTGCACATGCGGGCGCTCGTTCATCAGCCCGGCATCGACCAGCCGGCGGGCGGCATGGATGTGGGACAGGTCGAAGATCTCGATCTCCGGCAGAATGGCGTTGTCCCGCATCTTGGTGGCGAGGTCGTCCACCAGCGCCGGGTGGTTCTCGTACACGATGGTCGGGAAATTGACCGAGCCGGTCGACAGCGAGGCCATATCCGGCTTCAGGAACAGCGACGAGCCGCGCGCAGCCTGATCACGCCCGCGTCCGCCCGTCGAGAACTGGATGATCATGCCGGGGCAGTGCCTGGCGATCCCCTCCTGCACGGCCGCGAAGCGCGCGGGATCGGACGAGGGCGATTCGTCGTCGTTGCGGACATGGATGTGGACCAGCGCGGCCCCGGCCTCGAAGGCCGGGTGGGGCGCTTCGATCTGCTCGGCCGGCGTCGTCGGACCGGCCGGGTTGTCCTTCTTGCGCGGCACGGAGCCGGTGATCGCGACGGCGATGACGACGGGGTTCATGGGCACTCCGCAGGTCCTGAGTGGCCGCTCAGCTTTCGAAGAAGACGGTCTCGTCCTCTCCCTGCAGGCGGATGTTGAAGGTGTAGACCGTTTCGCTGCCACGTTCCCGGCGGGCCGCGATCAGGGTCTGGCGCCTGTCCTCCGGGACGAGCGCCAGGATCGGGTCGGTGGCGTTCGCCGGCTCGCCCTCGAAATAGATGCGCGTAAAGAGCTGCTTCAGCAGCCCGCGCGCAAAAATGCTCACATTGATGTGCGGCGCCTGCCGGGTGGCGCTCGGCCCCGGCACCTGGCCGGGCTTCACCGTGCGAAAGGCATAGAAGCCGTTGGCGTCGAGATCGGTCCGGCCGAAGCCCTCGAAAGCCGTGTTGGCGCCGCGCCGCGCCGCCGCGCTGGCATAGCGCCCCTCCCCGTCCGCCTGCCAGATCTCGATCATGGCATCGACGATGGGCTCGCCGTCGCCGTCGATGACATAGCCTTCGACCCGGATCGGTGCCCCGACTGCGTCCGGCGTGGCGATGTCGTTCGAGAAGATCGCGCGCGTCGCGTAATCGTGCGGCGTCAGCACATAGGCGAAGAAGGGGCCGACCGTCTGGGACGGCGTGATGCCGTCGGGCTGTTCGGGCTGGACGCCGTAGCGGCGCGCCTCAGTCATCGTGCGGCTCCTCGAGGGGCGTCGCGCGCGGACCGCGCAGAACGAAATCGAACTGGTAGCCGAGCGCCCATTCGGGCTCGGTCGTGTTCATGTCGAAGCGCGCGATCAGCCGGTTGCGCGCGCGCTCGTCGGGGATCGCGTTGAAGATCGGGTCGAACGGAAACAGCGGATCGCCCGGAAAATACATCTGGGTGACGAGCCGCGTCAGGAAGGACGGCCCGAACAGCGAGAAATGGATATGCGCCGGGCGCCACGCATTCGGGTGGTTGCGCCACGGATAGGCGCCGGGCTTGATGCTGGTGAAGCGGTAGCGCCCCTCCGCATCGGTCACGACCCGCCCTGCCCCGGTGAAGTTCGGATCCAGCGGCGCCGGATGCTGATCGCGGACATGGACGTAGCGGCCGGCGGCATTGGCCTGCCAGATCTCGACAAGGGTGTTCGGCACGGGCCGCCCGCTCTCGTCGAGAACGCGGCCCGTAACCACGATGCGCTCCCCGATCGGCTCGCCCGCATGGTGCCGCGTCAGGTCGCCCTCGCCCTCCCCGACGGATTCGTGACCGTAGACCGGCCCGCTCACCTCGGACAGCGTCTGCGGGATCAGGACGAGTGGCTTCGTAGGTGAG
>JAQGJZ010000236.1 GCA_028290385.1 Enterovirga sp. | reverse complement strand
TCGGCGCCGTTCGCGATGTCGAAGTTGATCGGGCGGTGCTTGTCGGACCGGCCATAGCCTTCCATGTCCACGCACCAGGTGTCGAACCCGCGTTCCGAGAACCAGTCCATCGCGGAGGCATCCGGGTAGCCCGGGACCTGCAGGTCGAAGGTCGGCCGCGACGACATCGACGATCCATGCACGAACAGGATCGTGCCCTTCGACGTGTCCGCGCCGCGCTTGCGCCATAGAAACAGGCGGATGCCGTCCTTGTCGGCCCAATGCTCTTCGCCTTGCCGGCTCGCGCCGGAAACCTCGTTCTGCATCATCGTTCGGTCTCGGAAATGGGCGCCGGCCGCGCTCGGAACAGCGCGGCCGCGGTCGTTCCAGCTAGTTGTAGGTCCTCTCGGATGCCGGGGGCTCGAACCGCCCGTCATAAATCCGGTCGACCGTCGGCGGCTTCTCGATCTTGTAGACGCTGGCCACCGCGTCGATCGTCTCCTGCAGCCGTTCTTTCGTGACGCTGTTGAGGCCGCTCTTCTTGGTGGTTTCCGTGTCGACGTGGTTGAGCGCGATCCCGAGCCGCGTCCGCTCGATCGAGGCGTTCATCATCTTGTCGCGCGACTGGATGGATTTCAGCGCTTCGTCCGGCGACTTGATGGCGTCGATCAGGCCCTTGTTGATCGCCTTCACGACGGCCCGCACGATCTCCGGATTCGCGTCCAGGTATTCCTTCGTGGTGGCGATCGTCAGGCCATACATCTTCGGGCCGTAATCGGAGAACTTCAGCACCGTGAGGTCCTCCATTTTCATGCCGGCCTCGAGGGCGGCGGGGATTTGGGAGTTGGTGAAGCCGCTCAGGGCATCGACCTCGCCCTTGATGATCATCTGCCCGTTCAACTGGGCGGCGATCGGCATCCACTGGATCTTCGACTGGAGTTCCGGGGACGCGATCAGGCCGATGGCGTCGCGAGCGGCGGTGCCCGGGGCGCCGGCGATCTTTTTACCAGCCATGTCCTCGGGCTTGTTGATGTTGGCAGACTTGCGGGCCACGATCGCGAGTGCCGTGGTGTCGTAATTCATATAGACGGCAACGAGCTCCTTGCCCGGATTGCGCGCATTGAACAGGATCAGCGCGGGCAGGTCGACCATCCCGAATTGGTCGGCGCCGCTCGCGATGGAGACCGCTACGTTGGTCGCGCCCTTGCCGGGCTCGATGATGGCGTTGACGCCGCCCTGCTTGAAATAACCCTTGTCGAGCGCCGTGTAGACCGGGGCGTGGGTCCCCTGCATGAACCAGTCAAGCATGAACTTGACGTCCTTTGTCTGTGCGGAAGCGGGCCCAGCCATTGCGAATGCACCGGCGAGCGTCGCCACGCCGGCGAGCAGCGCCCGCCTGGTTCTTGAAAATCCAGCCATGTCCGTCTCCGCGTTGCCCCGACTTGAGCAAACTTTCACCTGTTGCAAGTCAGGTCAAGTCTGTTAGCGTGCTGTTCTCCCGGGTTGGCCGAGTAGAGCCGCTAAAGCTACTCGCGTGCCACATGGGAGCTAACCTGCACAGGCCCGATCTGGAGCGTCGTCATGTTGAAACTTCCCAGCCACGGGCGATACGATTATGTGCCCCTCACCAAGCGGAAAGATTTCAGCTGGCCCGAGGGCAAGCGGCTTGCTTTCTATTGTGCCGTCAACATCGAGCATTTTGCCTTCGGGGCCGGGCTCGGCATGGATCCGACGGTCAAGGGCGGCGGGCAGACGCAGCGCAATTTCGCGTGGCGGGATTACGGTAATCGGATCGGTGTGTGGCGCCTCTTCGAGATTCTCGACGAGTTGAAGCTGCCCGCGTCCATCCTGCTCAACAGCACCGTCTGCTATCACTACCCGGAAATCATCGAGAAGATTAAGGAGCGTGGCGACGACGTTCTTGGGCACGGCCGCACGAACGCGGAATATCTGAAGCCGTTCTGGGAGCAGGATGAGCGTCGCGTGATCCAGGAGGTCACCGACGTTATCGAGAAATACGTGGGTGTGCGGCCGACAGGCTGGATGGGACCCGGCGCGAACGAGTCGAGCGTCACCCCGGACCTTCTCAAGGAGGCTGGCTACACACACCTTCTCGACTGGCCCGTGGACGACCAGCCGCTCTGGATGAAGACCCGCGCCGGCCCGCTCATGGTGGTCCCCTATCCGCTCGAGCTCAACGATGCCGGTACGCTTGTCGGGCGCGACCACACCGGACGCGAGTTCGCCGACATGATCGTCGACCAGTTTGAGGAGATGGTCGAGCAGTCGGACCGTCACCCGCTCGTCTTCGCGGTGTCGCTGCACGGCTTCATCCTCGGCCAGCCCTTCCGGCTAAGGCCGCTGCGGCAGGCCCTCAAGCACTGCGCCGAGCACGCGGCGCGCGACAAGGTCTGGTTCACGCGCGCCGGCGACATCTACAATTACTGTGCCGGCCTCGAGGCCGGAACGATCATGGGCAGCTGAGCGGCGGAAGGTCGAAGATCATGTCCAGCGCTCAGCATCACCACCTCGCCTCCACGCCGGAGACCGTCCACTGGGGCTATCTCGATGCGTCCCTGAAGCCCGCGCTCACGATCGTGCCGGGCGACACCGTCGTCATCGACTGCATCTCGGGCCGGCCCGACTGGATGCCGCCCCCGGACGAGAACTACACGATCTTGCCGGACCTTCTCGAAGTCTTCGACAAGGTGAAGCAGGGCACGGGGAACCACATCTTCACGGGGCCGATCTATATCGAAGGCGCCGAGGTGGGGGACGTCCTCGAAGTCAAGATCGAGGACATCAAGCTCCGTCAGGATTGGGGCTGGAACATCTTCCGCGGCTACATGGGAACGCTGCCGGAGGATTTTCCCTATTTCCAGCGCCTGACGATCCGGCTCGACGAGGCCAGCAACACGGGCATCATGCCGTCCGGGCTGCGTGTGCCGCTGGCGCCGTTCTTCGGCCAGCTGGCCGTCGCGCCGCGGCGCGATTTCGGGCGCCAGAACTCGAAGGAGCCGCGCGAGTTCGGCGGCAACATCGACTGCAAGGCCCTGACCGCGGGGAGCACGATCTATCTCCCGGTCTGGAACCCCGGCGCGCTGTTCTCGACCGGCGACGGCCATGCCGCGCAGGGTGACGGCGAGGTGAACGGCACCGCGATCGAGACCTGCCTCACGGGCCGGTTCAAGTTCGGGCTCCACAAGGGCCTGGGCTGGACGATGCCGCGCGCCGAGACGCCGGAGAAGTTCGTCACCTTTGGGCTCGACCCGAGTCTCGATGTTGCGGCCAAGCAGGCATTGCGTACGATGATCGCCTGGATCGTGGAAAAGACCGGTATCCCCGAAGGCGAGGCTTACGCGCTCTGCAGCTTCGCCTGCGATCTCCACATCACGCAGACGGTCAACATCATCAAGGGCGTCCACGCGATGATCGACAAGAGCATTCTGGCCAGGGGGTAGCTCGCAAGCGGAGAGCGGGGCCACGCTTAGCCCGGATTCTGCATCCGAGACCGAGGCCGCCACTGGTGGCGGCTTCGCAACGACAGGGGTCGTGTGTGGCAACGATTGTGGAATTGCACCGCGTCGGACTTCGCTATGGCGGCGATGACGAGGGTACGCTTGCGCTCCAAGACCTGAACTTCTCGGTCCAGGAAGGCGAGTTCGTCGCGGTCGTGGGACCGTCGGGCTGTGGGAAATCGACTTTGATGAAGGTCGTCTCCGGCCTGTGGCGTGCGAGCGCGGGGGCCGTGGTCGTCCGAAACAAGGAGGTGACGGGGCCGCTCAGCTTCGTCGGGATGGCGTTCCAGAACCCGAACCTGCTGCCCTGGCGCAATACGCTGCGCAACATCATGCTGCCGCTCGAAATCGTGCAGCCGCATGCCAAGAAGCTGCGCAGCGAGCGCCCCGCCTATCTGGAGCGGGCTCGCGATCTCCTCAGACTCGTCGGCCTCGGGGAGTTCGAGGCGCGGTTCCCCTGGCAGCTCTCGGGCGGCATGAAGCAGCGGGCGACCCAGTGCCGGGAACTCAACCATGAACAAGAGCTCCTGATGCTCGACGAGCCGTTCGGCGCGCTCGACATGTTTACGCGCGAAGAACTGTGGCTTGCCCTCCAGGAGCTTTGGCTCGCCCGGAGGCCGACCGTCATTCTCGTCACGCACGACCTGCGCGAGGCCGTGTTCCTGGCCGACCGCGTGCTCGTCATGAGCAATCGCCCGGGGAAGATCATCGCCGATTACACCGTCAATCTGGCGCGCCCGCGGACGCTCGACGACACGTTCCGGCCGGAAGCGATCTCCCTCATCCAGGAGCTGCGCGATCACATCAGCTCGGTCCGGAAGAAAGCAGCTTGATGGGATATGACGTGAGCAGCGTTCCTCTCGCTTCCGAGGCTCCGGCGGTGCGGCGAAAGCCGCTTCTGAAGCATCGCAAGCTCATGCGCCGGCTGTCGCCCTATGCGGTGATCGTCGGGTTCTTCCTCATCTGGGAGCTTATCTGCCGAGTCTTCGGCATCGAGGAGTTCGTGCTGCCGGCACCGACCGCCATTATGCAGGCCGGCTGGCAGTTTCGGGAGCCGATCGCGGCGGAGGCTTGGCACACGCTCTTCACCACGCTGATCGGGTTCGCCATCGCGGTCGTGGTCGGGCTACTCGCCGGCACGATCATCGGCTCGTCGTCCCTCATCTACGAGGCGTTCTACCCCGTGCTCATCGGGCTGAACTCGGTCCCGAAGGTCGCGGTGGTGCCGATCCTCGTGCTCTGGTTCGGCATCGGGACGGTCCCGGCCATCATCACGGCCTTCTTGATCTCGTTCTTCCCCATCCTGGTGAACGTCGCGACGGGCATCGCGACCGTCGAGCCGGAGCTGAAGGACGTGCTGCGCGCGCTCGGCGCCAAACAGTACCAGGTGATCATGAAGGTCGGCCTGCCCCGCTCGATGCCGTATTTCTTCGCGTCGCTGAAGATCGCGATCTCGGTCGCGTTCGTCGGCTCGATCCTGGCGGAAACGGTGGGCTCGGACAAAGGCATCGGCCAGCTGATGCTGATCGCCTCGTCGCGCTTCCAGGTTCCCCTGGCCTTCGCCGGGCTCGTGGTCACGGGCGCGATGGGCATCGGCATGTACGTCGTGGCGGCCCTCGTGGAGCAGCGAATGACGCGCTGGGCCACGCGCAGCTTCGACACCTCGGCCTTCGCGGGCGGCTGAGCCGGGTGCCCCGATCTCGCCCCGGGACGTCGCATCCGGGGCGGGCATCATCGGTCGAGCGCAGAATCCGTCCCGGAGCAGTCAATGGACCAGGTTGCGATCGTCGGCGCAGGTCTCATCGGCTCGTCCTGGGCACTCGTCTTCGCGCGCGCGGGGCGGGCCGTCAGGCTGTACGATCCGGATCCCGCGGCGCTGCCGGTTGCCTTGTCGCGGGTCGATGGCGCGCTCGAGATGCTGGAGGCGCACGGATTGCTCGGTGAGCAACCCGCGTCCATTCGCAGCCGCATCGTGGTCACGGCCGACCTCCGGGAGGCCGTGCGGGATGCGCTCTACGTGCAGGAGAACGCGCCGGAGCGCACCGCGATCAAGGCTGAGCTGTTCGCCCGGCTGGACACCCTGGCCGATCCCCGCGCGATCCTCGCCAGTTCGACGTCGACGATCCCGGTCTCGCAGTTCACGCAGGACCTGCCGGGGCGTGGACGCTGCATCGTGGCCCATCCGAGCACGCCGCCCCACGTTTTGCGCCTCGTCGAAGTCTGCCCGGCCCCCTGGACCCACGAGGACACGGTCACGCGGACGCTGGAGATGCAGGAGGCCGTCGGCCAGGTCCCCACGCTCATTCGCAAAGAGGTGCAGGGCTTCGTGCTGAACCGGCTGCAGGTGGCGCTGGCCTGCGAGGCGTTCCGCCTCTGGGAGGACGGCATCGCGTCCGCGGACCATATCGAGAAGACGGTCTCCGAAACCCTCGGGATGCGCTGGTCTCTGATGGGTCCGTTCGAAACTCTGTCCCTGAACGCGCCGGACGGGCTCGCGGACTACTTTGCGCGGTTCGGTGAGATCATGCACCGGATCAACACCTCGCAGGTCGCGCGACCGATCGCGCCCGAGGCCGTGGCGCAGTTGGAGGCAGAGCTGTTCGGTGACGCGCCACCCGATTTCGCGGCGAAGCGCTCACGGCGCGACGAGCGCCTCCTGGGCCTCGTCGCGGCCAAGACGGCGCGAGCGGGCGATGGCGAGGCTTGAGGCAGCGAGGCCGCCGTCTCAGGCGCCTGCCATGAGCGAGGCTGCAGGCTTACGGGACCTCGACCGTGGCTGGCTGGCGCACGCGGCCGCGACCGGGCGGAAACGCGACCGGCTCGCTTCGTTCGCCGTGCCGATCCGCTGGATGGGCGCCTGAGATACGGCAAGGCGCGGGCGATGCGGTCTGTTCGGGAGCGGATCCCGCTCGGGGCTGCTTGAGCATGGCGAGCGTCTCGCTTCCAGCGACCGCGCGCCCGAACAGGAAGCCTTGTCCCTCCCTGCAGCCATGCTCCTTGAGGCTCGACAGCTGAGAGGCTTCCTCGATGCCCTCGGCGATGATCTCGACCCCAAGTCCGCGCCCGAGGCCCAGGATGGCCTTGATGATCTGGGCGCTCTGCGGCTCCCGGTTCATCAGCTCGATGAAGCTACGATCGATCTTCAGGACGTCGAACTTGAGGCTGCGCAAGTGGAAGAGGCTGGTCGAACCGGTCCCAAAATCATCGAGCGCGATGCGAACGCCGGCATCGCGGAGGGGGCCGAGGGTGTCGCGGGCACCTTCCAGGTCTCTGACGATCGCGTTCTCGGTGATCTCCAACTCGAGCCGAGACGGGACAAGCCCCGCCCGTCCAATGATCCCAAGGACGCGTAACCCGAACCCGGGATCGCGCAGCAGCAGCGGTGAGACGTTGAAGGAGAGCTCGATATGGGCAGGCCATGACCGTGCGGTTTCGCAGGCCAGCAGCAGCAGATGGTCGCTCAGGTCGGCGATAAGGCCGCTCTCCTCGGCGATCGGGATGAAGCGGTCGGGCGCAATCGCACCGAACTCCGGATGCGTCCAGCGCGCGAGCGCTTCGAAGGCACGAACGGCTCCGGTTTCGAGGTCGACGATCGGCTGAAAATGAGGAACGATGGCGTCGGTGCCGATCGCGCGCCCCAGGTCTCGCTGCAGAACCCCGCGCCTGCGAACCTCCCGGTCCATCTCGTCTTCGAAGAAGGCGAATGCGCTCCCCTCTGCCGCCTTGGCCTTGTAGAGGGCGACATCGGCCCTGCGAAGCATCTCGCTCGGTTCCGTTCCGTCCCGGGGCACCATCGCGATCCCGATCCCGGTTCCGATCTGGTGCTGGTCAGGCCTGATGACGATGGGCTCTTCAAGGGAGGACAGGATTTTCCTGGCCGTCGCGGCCGCCCCGTCGACTCCGGACAGGTCGCGCGCCACGATTGCGAATTCATCGCCCCCGGTCCGGGCGAGCAGGTCACCTGGGCTCAACGCGCCGGTGATGCGTGCGGCCGCGGAGCTCAGGACTTCGTCGCCTCGCGCATGCCCGTAGACGTCGTTGACCTTCTTGAATCCGTTCAGGTCGAGCAGGAAAACGGCATGGGTCCGCTCGGCGCTGGGCGGGATTGTCGAGGCGGCTTCCAGCGCGCTCTGCAGCTGGCGCCGATTCGGGAGGCCCGTGAGGTGGTCGTGGTGGGCGAGAAAGCGTGCCCGTTCCTCCGCCTCGATCCGCTGTCGGATCTCCCGCTCCTGATCGGCCAAGCGCCGCCACATCACCCAGCCGAAGCCGACAAAGGTCAGCAGCCCAAGTCCCAGAACCTCGAGAAGCTCGATCTGCTGATGGGTTGAGAGCTGCCCTCCCAGGTCGATAGACAGGGCGATAAACCCAGCCAGAACAAGCCCTATGGCGGCCAGCCCAAACTCGGCCAGGCCTTTTCGATGCGACACGATAAGCGTCCAACTGCGACTCAGAATCATGGCCGAGGTTATCGCATTCGGAGGGCATGGCCCGATCGCCTCGGCGGTCGTCCCTATGACAGGGTGAAGCAGGAGGCACTGCATCTGCCCTGGCGGGCGTTCCCGCGCGGGCGGCCCACGCTCGATCCGGCACGCGTGCTGCTGGAGCCCGACCGGTCGGGGGGATCGGGGGCGATCTGATCCCAAGCAGGCCGATGAACTAAGCAGGCCAAGGCCGCAGCCGCGCCGGTGCGTGCGCGCCCGGCCTTGCTCGACGGTGCCGCGCCCCGAGCGAGCCTCAGGAAAGCCAGCTCGCGGGCGTTCAGGCCAATTCGCGCAGCACGCTTTCGGCCATAGCGGGGTTCTCCTCCCGAGCCGCCGTCAAGGCCCGGGTCCAGATCTCGGATGCCGGCATTCCGGGCCCGCAGCAGACGCAGCGCCGCAACGTGTAGCGCTGCTTCCGGGCGGCTTCCCAAGCCCGCAACAGGAAGGCCCGGGTGTTGCAGCGCGGGCAGGGGGACGGAGGCAGACCTGAGGGCGAGCCTTCGCCGATCCCAAGATAGCCTGCCGAACAGGACCAGCCGAAGGTCTCGAACCGGCACTCCTCCCCGCCATCGCCGCGCGCCTGCTCTCCTGTGGATGGCGGATCGTCAGCCATGGGCGAGCGTCAGATCATGCGGTTCGGCAGCCACAGCACGAGCTGCGGAAAGATCGTGATGAGCAGGATCACCAGCAGGGCCAGCCCCACGAACGGGAAGGCTCCGCGGAAGATCTGGTGCATCGGCACATCGGGCACGATCTTCGACAGGATGTACACGTTGAACCCGACCGGCGGCGTGATCAGCGCGATCTCGGTGAGGAACGTCAGCAGCACACCGAACCAGACGGCATCGAACCCAAGCTGGACCACGATCGGGAACACGAACGGCAACGTCAGGAGGATCATCCCGAACGCGTCGAGAACGCAGCCCAGGATCAGGTACATGACGATGAGAAGAAGCAGGATCACGTAACGATTGAGGCCGGAATCGCCGATCGCCTCGATGATGCTCGTGGTGACCTGCGTGCCGACGAAGAAGCGCGAGAGCACGCTTGCGGAAACCAGGACCGCAAAGATCATCACCGACAAAGCCGCCGTGTCGGCCGCGGCCTCGATGAAAGCGGCCAGGGTGAGCCGGCGAAGCGCCATGGCCACGAGCACGGTAGCCCCGGCCCCGATCGCGGCGGCCTCGCCCGGGGTGAAGAACCCCGAATACATGCCGCCGATCACGACGAAAAAGATCACGCCGATCGGCATCAATTGGCCGAGCGACGCCCAGCGCTCGCGCCATGAGAACCGCGGACCAACCGGACCCAGGGCAGGGTTCAGCTTGCAGCGGATCATGATGTAGAGCGAGAAGATCGCGGTTGTGAGCAGCCCCGGCACGATGCCCGCGATGAAGAGCTTGCCGATCGAGGTTTCCGTCCACAATCCGTACAGGACCATGAGGAGGCTGGGCGGGATCATGATCGCGATCGTCGCGGCGCTCGCCAGGCTGCCCGTCGCGAGCCGGAGGTCGTAGCCGTATCGCTTCATTTCGGGCATGACCATGCGGGCCATGGTCCCGACCGCGGCGGAGCTCACCCCGGTGACGGCCCCGAACGCCGCGCAGGACGCAACGGACGTGACGGCGAGCCCGCCCGGCAGGCGGCCGAACCAACGGTACATGGCCTGATAAAGGTCTTCGCCGATCCGGGCTTTACTTACGACCTGGCCCATCAGGATGAAGAGCGGGATCGAGGCAAACAGGAACTCGCTGCCGGTGTTGAAGGCAGTCGTGTAGAACTGCGTCGTGGCCTGCTCGATCCCGAAGATGTAGCTCGTGCCCACGAAGGCCACGAGCGTGATCGCCCAGGCGATCGGCACTCCGATCGTGATCAGGACGATGAGGCACGCGAAGGCCAGATAGCCGACGATGGAGTATTCCATGGCTAGTGCCCCTCTTGCCCGGGCTCGGGTGGATTGGTGAGCGCTCCGGCGATGGAGAGGACACACAGCACGCAAACGACGCCGATCAGCAGCGAGACCGGCCAGTGCGGGATGGAGACGGTTGAACTTCCCACCCCGGTTTCCATCATGGAGGGGAGGTCGGCGAGCGCCCTCCAGCCGATCGCACCCACGAAGACGAGCGCGCCGAGTGTCCCGAGGAGATCGACGAACCTTTGCCGGCCGGAGCTCAGGACGTTGTAGACGATGTCCATCCTGACATGTGCATTGATGCGCCACGACCAGGGCAGGATCAGAAAGAAGAAGACGAGAAGCAGAATCCCGGTGACGTCGAGCGTCCAGATGAAGCCGCGGCTGAATGCAGCCCGCAACAGGACGTCCACTGAAACCAAGATCGTCATGGCGGCCAGGACCAATGGCCCGCCCCAGACGAACAATGCCCGACTTATTGTGTTGGCGACGCGCATGTTGCCCCCCCTCCGTGCGGTTGGGGCGGGCTGACCATGGTCAGCCCGCCAGTCTGATCAGCGCTTGGTGTACGTGCTGATCATCCCGGGAACCGGCTTCTGCAGAACCGCATCCATGCGCTGATCCAGCGTCATGGCGTCGTACTTCGTTCTCGCGGCGAGCATCGCGTCCACGAACGCCCGGCCGGGACGCCCTGCGGCTTCCTGCTCCTCGACCCAGGTCTTGATCAGATTGTCGTACGCCGCCTTGACCTTGTTCTGGTCAGGTTCGGAGAATTCCACAAACTGAATCCCCTGCTTCTGCATGGCGTCGCGCGCCCGCTCGGCCTGGAAGTCGTAGTAGAGCTGCGACTCGACCTGGGTCCACACCTGGAACCAGTGATAGAGATAGTCCTTCACCTCTGCCGGAAACTGGTCCCAGCGACGCTTGTTGATGCAATGCTCGTTCGGATTGGTCCACAGATCGACCCGTGTCCGGTATTTCGCGATGTCCGTGAGCCTGAACAACGGCGCACCGGCATCGTGCATCGGTGCGACGTCGATCACGCCAGACTGAAACCCAGGATAAAGGTCCGAGATCTTCAGCGAGGTCGGGGAGAGGCCGAGCGACGCAACAGCCATGTTGGCCACCTTGCCAACCGACCAGGCTCGCTTGCCCTTCATGTCGTCGAAGGTGCGGATCGGGTCCTTGGAGTAAAGCTGCTGCGGAGGCGTGAGCCCGACCCGCGCCATGTAGACGTTTCGCTTCTCATACGTTTCGCGCAGGTACTGTGCGTAAACTTCGTTGAACACCATGGTGCCGGCGCTCGAATTGACGAGCATCGTCGGGAGCTGCACGCCGAAGTGGAGGTCGAAGCCGCCGGGGTTCAGCTGCGTGTAGCAGGTGCCGATATCGACAAGCCCGGAGGCGACGGATTCGAAGCCGCCGGTCTGGGCATCGGCGATCGAGTTCGACCAGAACGGCTGGATGGTGATCTTGCCGTTGGTGTCGTCCTTGAGCCGCTTCCAGAGCTTCTCGTACAGCTCCGGCGTGGCGCCCGCCTTCCCGAGGAAGGTGGAATACCGCAGCGTGATCGCAGGGCCGTTGTAGTTGAACGGCGTTGAGAGCTTTGCCTCGCCGTCCAGATATTTTTGGGCGACCGACTTCTCCTGCGAGAGGCTCGGGGTAGCGAATGCGGCCAAGAGCGCGGCCAGCAGCAAACTGCGTCCGGTCATGATGTTTCCTCCAGGTTTTTTTGTTTAGCGAGCGCCGGGCAGACCGTTTTCGAGGCGCAGGACATAGATCCCATGGTTCTTGTCCGACACGAAGACATTGCCGCGCGCGTCGACCAGGACGTCCTCCGATTGCGTGACGAGGCCGGTCGCCGGCAACGGTCCGCGGCGCTCGACCGGGTCCGGCGGAATGAAGTATCCGATCTCGCGCGGCGTGCGCTCGTCGGAGATGTCGTAGGCGCGCAGGCCTGCATTGAAATAGGTGAGAAAGACGATGTTCTCGTCCTGAAACAGCACGTCCTGGTATTGCGGCTGGTGCTGGTTGTGAGGCCCGAAGCGGCCGGGGCGATCGTAGAAGTTCCGGACGCCCATGCCCTCGGGGGGCTGAGGCTGCGGGAACAGGGTGATCAGGCGTGGACGGGTCTCGTCCCTGATGTCCACGATACCTGCGTAGCCGAGCGGCTCGTCGCCCTGTTCGTTGATGGCTTCGGAATTGACGAGGACCAGCGGGCGGCCGGTGAGCGGCACGGCCGTGTGCACGGCGATGAAGGCCTGGAACGGCGGCGAGAAGGGCAGGTCGCTGACAAGCTTGGGCTGGGTGATGTCGGAGATGTCCAGGATCACGAACCCGCCTGCGCTGTAGGGCAGGTAGGCCCGGTCGCCCTTCACATAGGCGCCGCCATGCAGCAGCGTGCCATAGGGAACGCCGGCCTCTCCGCCCGCGAGCCACTGGCCCGGGCGCCACCAGCGCGAGACCTCGACGGGATTCTTCGGGTCCGCGATGTCGACGATCTGGTAGATGTGGCCGTCATACCCTTCCGGGAGAGCGGTCGCGTGAACGTACCTGCCGCCGTCGTAATAGTTGCGGTGGGTCCCCATGCCGC
>JAQGJZ010000186.1 GCA_028290385.1 Enterovirga sp. | reverse complement strand
GTGGCGGAGAAGCGCAGCGTGCGGCCCGGCAGCTCCAGGCTGTGCATGGTCGTGAGGTCGGCCGGCAGCCGCCTGCCGGTGATCTCCTGGCCCGGACCGTTGCCCCCTCCGCGGCCCTGCGCGGCGCCCTGCGCCTGTTCCGGCGGGCGCTGGGAGGGAGCCGGCTGGGGCTGCGCGAGGACAAGCTGCGGCAGCAGCACCCAAACGCACGCAAACGCACAAAGACGACGGGCCATGGGCAACTCCGATCGCCGGGAAGCTAAGCGGTCGCGCGGGTCTTTACGAGGCGCGAGCGCACCGGCGCGGCCCTCAGCCGCGCTTCGCCCAGCGGCCTTCCTCGTCCTGCTGCCAGTACGAAAGCTGGTGGCCGGCTTCGCGCAGGGTCCGAAACGCCTGGCGCCCGCCCGCCACGGCCTCGGGGTCGGACCCGTCCAGCAGGTACATCACGCGCTGGTATCCGGAGATGTCGGCCGGCACCGGCGCGCCTTCGACCACGAACAGGATCTCCGCCCCGTTCGGGTTCGCGTCGCCGAGGGTCAGCAGGATGGGATGCTCCTGCGGATCGGCCTCGCGGTCGCTGCCATGGGCGAGAAAACTCTCGTCCGCATAGGTCCAGAGATGGTCGTCCAGCGCGGCCAGGCGCTCCTCGGTCGCCACCCGCACCAGCGCCCGCCAGCCGCGCTCGCGCGACTTGTCGAGCAGGCGCGGCAGCACCGCCTCGAGCGGCTGCTGCTGCAGGTGGTAGAAGAAGACCTCGCTCACGGGCTCCGCACGCCCTAGCGCGTGACCGTCTGCGCGGCGGCTGCGCCCGGGTGGATCGAAGCCACCTCCGGGTGCGGGTCCGCCTGCAGGTAGAGCGCGATGCCGTGCGCGGCCGCGATGGGGACGAAGACCAGAAGGATCATCAGCCAGAGGACGACTGCCGTTGAGCGCATGGTAGCCTCCCTGATCAGACGACGCGAAGGGATGGACGGGCCGGGGCCGGCGCGTCCTCGGCGGCGCCCCCGAGCGAGGCGGCCTGCATCGAGGCGAGCTGTTCGATCTGCGCGGTGAGGCGATCGACCTTGTCGTGCAGCTCGGAGATGGCCGTCTCCGCCTTCACGTTCACCTCGTAATCGAGGGCGGCCGCGAGCCGATCCTTCGCGGCCTGCCGGTTCTGGCTCATCATGATGATCGGCGCCTGGAGGGCGGCGAGCATGGACAGGAGCAGGTTCAGGAAGACGAACGGGTACGGGTCGAAGGCGCTGTCCGCGAGCACGACGACGTTCACGCCCGCCCACACGGCGAGAAAGAACCCGAAGCCCGCGATAAACGCCCACGAGCCGCCGACAACCGCAACGCGATCGGCGAGGCGCTGGCCGAAGGTCTGACGGTCCTCGAAGACCTGGTTCAGGTTGCGCGCGACATAGGTCCGGCGCGCAACGCGCCGGATCACGCGACGATCCCGCTCTGAGAGCGGGGACACGCCCGCATGCAAAAGATGCTGGGCGAGATAGCGAATCTCGTTGGTCATGGGCTCACCTCCGACCGGCCGCCGCAGCCGGTCTGGTGAGCCGATCAGGCGATCAGGCGTCCAGAGCGGGCCGCGACGGCGCGGTCAATCGACTGTGACTGTCGCTTGGCATGGGACGGATCGGTTCCAGTGAAGTCCGGGCAGGAGGAGAACGCTGCTCGCCCGGACAGGTTCAGATGACGATTCAACGGTGCCGGGTCAAGCCCGTTGTGTTGCGGTGCGAAACGGGGGGCTAGCTCTCATAATGCGTGCGGACGAGTTCATCGAGCAGCCGCACGCCCCAGCCCGAGCCCCAGGACTTGTTGGTGTCGGTCTGCGGCGCGTTCATGCCCGTGCCCGCGATGTCCAGATGCGCCCAGGGCGTGTCCTTCACGTAGCGCTGGAGAAACTGCGCCGCCGTGATGGAGCCGCCGTGGCGGCCGCCGGTGTTCTTCATGTCGGCGAAGCGGGAATCGATCAGCTTGTCGTATTCGGGCGCGAGCGGCATGCGCCACACCTTCTCGCCCGTTGCCCGGCCGGCCGCGGCCAGCCGCTCCGCCAGTTCGTCGTTGTTGGAGAAGAGCCCCGCATGCTCCTGCGCCAGCGCGACGATGATCGCGCCCGTGAGCGTCGCGAGATCGACCATCAGGCGCGGCCTGTACCGGTCCTGCACGTACCAGAGCACGTCCGCGAGGAGCAGCCGCCCTTCCGCGTCCGAATTGACCATCTCGACCGTCTGGCCGGACAGCGTCCTGATGATGTCGCCGGGGCGCTGGGCGTTGCCGTCCGGCATGTTTTCCGTGATGCCGATCGCCCCGATGACGTTCGCCTTGGCCTTTCGGGAAGCGAGCGCATGCATGAGGCCGACAACGGCCGCGGCGCCCGCCATGTCGCCCTTCATGTCCTCCATGCCGCCCGAGGGCTTGATGGAGATGCCGCCGGAATCGAAGCACACGCCCTTGCCGATGAACGCGACCGGCGCCGCATCAGCCTCGCCGCCGTTCCAGCGCATAATGGCGACGCGGCTGCCGTGCCCCGAGCCCTGGCCGACCGCGAGCAGCGCCCGCATGCCGATCCGGCGCAGGTCTTCCTCGTCCAGGATCTCGACCTCGACGCCGAGCTTCGACAGCGCCTCGGTGCGGCGTGCGAACTCCGCCGGGAAGAGCACGTTCGGCGGCTCGTTCACGAGGTCGCGCGCGAGGTTCACGCCTTCGGCGAGCCCGGCGCGGCGGCGATCGGCCCGGCGGCAGGCGGCCGGCTCCGCGACCGCGAAGGTGATGCGGGTCGCGCCTTCAGGGTCGGCGTCGTCCTTCTTCTTCGTCTTGTAGGTGTCGAACTTGTAGGCGCGCAGCCGGGCCCCGAGCGCAATCTCGGCCAGCGCGTCGGCCGGATTGTCGATGCCCGGCAGGTCGCCGATCACCAGGGCATTGCGGCCGAGCACCTTGCCCGCGATGGTGCCGCCGATCTTGCGCCAGTCCTGGCCGGCGCGGTCGGCAGCGGCGCCGAGCCCCACGACGATCAGGCGATCCACCTTCTCGGGCCGCTCGGGCGCGGGCAGCACCAGCGTGCTGGCCGCCTTCCCCTTGAAGCGCTCGCTGGGGGCCGCGCGACGCACAAGCTCGCCGACCGCCCCGAAGCGCTCCTGCGTGACCGGCCCGACGGAAAGGTCATCGCCGACGAAAACGACGAGGTCGCCTCCCTGTGGCTCCTCGAACGCGCCGAACTCGATCTTGATGCTGTCCACGCCGCCGTGCTCCCAGGCGGCGCGTCTGCGCACGCCGCGGCTGCAAGCCATACAGAAAGCGTGGCCCCGCGCCAGAGCGCCGGGGCGTGCGTTTCGTCGCTCCGCCCGGGCGGCCTCGAAACCGCCGAACTTGGCGCGCCGATGGAGAGCGCGCGCTTGCTCCGCCCCCCTCGGCGGGCTAGCGCAGCGCCAGACCGGCCCGCCCCACATGACCCTCGTCGAGCGCTACATCTTCAGGATCACCGCGGCCGCGTTTTTCGCCTGCGTGATCGTCCTGACCGGCGTGATCTGGATCACCCAGGCACTGCGCCAGCTCGACGTCGTGACGGCGCAGGGCCAGACGATGCTCGTGTTCCTGACCGTGACCGGGCTCACCATTCCGACGCTGATCGCCGTGATCGCGCCCGTGGCACTGTTCATCGCGGTGCTCTACGCGCTGAACCGGCTGAACGGCGACAGCGAGCTGATCGTCATGAGCGCGGCCGGCATGTCGCCGCGGCGCCTGCTGCGGCCGTTCCTGGCCATGGGGGCATGCGTCGCGGCGCTGGTCGCGATGCTCACCATCGTGCTGATCCCGTCCAGCTTCCAGGAGATCCGCGACCTGATCACGCGGATCAGGGCCGACTTCCTGGCGAACATCGCGCAGGAGGGCCAGTTCACCACCCTGGAGAACGGGGTCACGTTCCATTACCGGGAGCGCTCCGGCAACGCGCTGCTCGGCATCTTCCTGCAGGACCGCCGCGACCAGGGCCAGACCACCGTCTACATCGCCGAGCGTGGCCAGGCGGTCGAGCACAACGGCGGCTCCTTCCTGGTGCTGCAGAACGGCAGCGTGCACCGGCAGCGGCCGAACGCGGTCGATTCCTCCATCGTCACCTTTGAGCGCTACGCCATCGACCTGTCGGCCCTCAACCAGGAGGCGGCCGAGCTCGTCTACAAGCCGCGCGAGCGCTCCACGGGCGACCTGCTGATGCCGGACGTGAATGAGGCGCTCTACAAGGCCCAGCCCGGGCGCTTCCGGGCCGAGCTGCACGACCGGCTCTCGTCCTGGCTGTTCCCGCTCGCTTCCGTGTTCATCGCCTTCGCGGCGCTCGGCGACCCGCGCACGACGCGGCAAGGCCGCAGCGCGGCGCTGGTCGGGGCCATCGTGGCCGTCGTGGCGCTGCGGATCGCGATCTTTGCCGCGACGAGCGCCGCCGCCCGCTCGGGCGCGGCCGTGTGGTTCGTGTACGGCCTGCCGCTCGGGGCCATGGCCCTGTCCGCCGGCGCGATCGCGGGCGGGCCGAGGCTGCGCTCGTCCTC
>JAQGJZ010000176.1 GCA_028290385.1 Enterovirga sp. | reverse complement strand
GTATTCCAGCGCGAAGCCGTTGCCGCCATGGATCTGCAGCGCGTTGTCGGCCGCCGACCAGGCGGTGCGGGCGGCGAGCAGCTTCGCCATGCCGGCCTCCAGGTCGCAGCGCCGGCCTTCGTCCTTGGAGCGGCCGGCGAAATAGGTGAGCTGGCGGGCGATGTGGGTCTCGACCGCCATCATGGCGATCTTGTCGGCGACGCGCGGGAAGGCGATCAGGGGACGGCCGAATTGCTGCCGCTCCTGCGCATACCGGAGCCCGACATCGAGCGCCGATTGCGCGACGCCGACGGCCCTGGCCGCGGTCTGGATGCGGGCCGATTCGAAGGTCTGCATGAGCTGCCTGAAGCCCTGGCCCTCCACCTCGCCGAGGAGGTTTCGGGCCGGAACGGCGAAGCCGTCGAAGGCGAGCTCGTATTCCTTCATGCCCCGGTAGCCCAAAACCTCGATCTCGCCGCCGGTCAGTCCCTCGACCGGGAACGGATCCGCGTCCGTGCCGCGCGGCTTCTCGCCGATCAGGATGGAGAGGCCCCTGTGGCCGGGCTCGTCCGGGTTCGTGCGGACAAGGATCGTCATGATGTCCGCCCGGACCGGATGGGTGATCCAGGTCTTGTTGCCGTGGATGCGCCAGAGATCGCCGTCCTTCACGGCACGGGTCTTCAGCGCGGCAAGATCGGAGCCCGTGTTCGGCTCCGTGAACACGGCCGTCGGGAGCAGTTCGCCCGAGGCGATGCGCGGCAGAAAGCGCGCCTTCTGCTCCTCCGTGCCGCCGCCGAGGATCAGTTCGGCCGCGATCTCCGACCGGGTCCCGAGCGAGCCGACGCCGATATAAGCGCGCGACAGCTCCTCGGAGACGACGCACATGGAGACCTTCGACAGGCCCATGCCGCCATGCTCCTCCGGGATGGTGAGCCCGAACACGCCGAGCTCCGCCATCTGCTCGACCACGGATAGCGGGATGTACTCGTTTCTGAGGTGCCAGCCATGCGCGTGGGGCTCGACCTCGGCCTCGGCGAAGCGCCGCATCTCGCTGCGGATCGCTTCCAGGGTCTCGTCGAGCCCGGGATCGCCGATCACGGCGGTGCCGGAGAGGCCGATGAGCGCGACCAGCCGGGCGCGGTTCTCGGCCGTGTTGCCGGTCTCGATCAGCGTCTCGATCGCGTCCGTGCGGAAGCCCGCCGCCTCGCGCGGGCGCAGCCCGAGATCGGCGAGCCGGCCCGTTTCGACCTGGCTCATCGGGATCCCCGAGAACGCCTGATCGAGATACTCGCCGAGGCCGATGCGGACGAGCAGTGCTTCCGTTTCGCCGAAGCGCCCTTCGGCCGTCAGCCGCTCGGCATAGGCCGCGAGTTCGCCGATCGCCGCCGCATAGGTGGACAGCCAGGCGAGCGCATGCGCCGCGTGCTGCTCGGCATCGAGCCGGGCGTTGGACAGCCGGCCATCCTCGAGAAGCCGCGCCCGCACGCGCCGTCCCGCTTCGGCCACGAGCGCCTGCAGGTCGCGGGCCGCAATCCGGGCGAGCGCGACGAGATCCTCGGTGGGCTCGGCGGAGATGGCAGGGGACATGATCGGGCCTCAGCTTCGCGTGCGCGGCACATTACGCGGATCCGACCGGACCGGAAGTCAGGCCCGGGCGGCAAGGGCGACGCCGCACGCGGCAAGCGCCATCCCGACGATCTGCACGGCGACGAGGCTTTCGCCGAAGAAGACGTAGCTCATGAGCGCGGACACGGGCGGGACGAGGAACATCAGCGACGAGACACCGACGGCGGCGCCCCTGCGCAGCATCAGGAGAAGCAGCGCGATGGCGCCGATCGACAGCGCGAGCACGGACCAGGCGAGGCCGAACAGGAGGGGCGCGGTCGCGTCCATCCGCATGTCCTCGGTCAGGGCGCTTCCGACAAGCGCGACCAGGGTCGCGCCCGCATATTGGACCGCGGTGCCGGATCGTAGATCCAGCTTTCCGCCGGTACGCTTCTGCCAGAGCGTCCCGGCCGTGATGGAGGCAAGGCCCAGGGCACAGGCCGCGACGGTTGCCGCCGAATACCCGCCGGCCCCGCCGATCTTCGGCCCGAGCACCAGCGCGAGCCCGGCAAAGCCGAGCCCGACGCCGGCCCAGCGCCGGCCGGACACGTATTCCCCGAGCACGGGCCGGGCGAGAAGCGCCACCAGCAGCGGCTGCGATCCGACGATCAGGGCGGAGATGCCGGCCGGCAGCCCGCGATGGACCGCCCAGAACACGCAGCCGAGATACACGCCGTGCAGGAGGGTCCCGGCGATCAGCGCGTCCCGCCAGGCGCGCGCACCCTTCGGCCAGGGCGCCCCGGCCGCGAGGGCCGCGCCCGCAAGGATCACGGCCGCGAGCGCGAACCGGGCCGTGAGGAAGATGAGCGGCTCCGTGTGCGGCGCGACGAGGCGCGCGACGACGAAGCCGGTCGCCCAGATGACGACAAAGACGCCCGGAATAAGGATCTGTTCGGCTCGGGCGCGCATCGGATCGGGTCTAGCCGAGTCCGGCCGCGCGGGCGATCCTCTTTGGGACGCCGGCTTGCCGCGGGTTGCACCCTTCGTCCTGTCCTGCCATCTGCCGCCCGAAGGCAGCCCGTGTTCCGTCGACGTATCTTCCTCGAGCTTCTCGCGCTCGCGTTCCAGCGGTTCGTCCTGCACGACGGTTGGGCGATCGCGAGTCATATCGCGCTGTCGGCGCTGACCTCGCTGTTTCCGTTCCTGATTCTGCTCACGGCACTGGCTCCGCTCTTCGGGACGGCGCCGCTGGCCGACGAGGCCGCGAACATCATCCTGGAGGCCTGGCCCAAGGAGGTGGCCGGCCCGATCGCGGGCGAAGTCCACAACGTGCTCAGCCAGAGCCGCAGGGACGTGCTGACGTTCGGCGCCATCGCGGCGCTCTACTTCTCGTCCTCGGGCGTCGAGAGCCTGCGGGTCGGGCTCAACCGCGCCTACGGCATCCGCGAGGTGCGGGCCTGGTGGGTGACGCGCCTCGAATCGATCGCCTACGTGATCCTCGGCGCCTTCGCGATGCTGGGCTTCGCCTTTCTGATCGTGCTCGGGCCGTTCTTCTATCGTTGGCTGGCCTCACGCATTCCGACCCTGGAGCCGTTCGACGCGACCATCGCGCTGCTGCGCTATGGCGTCGCCACCGTCCTGATCGTCGGGGCCCTCACGGTGGCACACAAATTCATCGCGGCTGGGCGGCGGCGGTTCTGGGACATTCTGCCCGGGATTTTGGTGACGCTGTGCCTGTGGCTGCTCGGCGGCCTCGCGTTCAGCCGCTACCTGGACAACTTCGCTGGCGCCTATTTCACCACCTATGGCGGCCTCGCGACCGCCATGATCGCGCTCGTGTTCCTTTATTGGCTCGCGGCCATGTTCCTGTTCGGGGGCGAGCTCAACGGCACGCTGATCGCGGCCAAGCGGATGAAGCTCGGCGACAACCCCGATCCCGCAAGGCTCGGGGCGCTGATCGAGATGCCCTAGTTGAAGGTCACGGAGACCTTGGGCGTTCCCGGAAAGCCCTCGTAGCGGACGCTGATCGTCTGCCCGGCCTTGGGCCGGGTGAGGGGCGTGAAGGAGCCGACGCTGACGAGGTCGCCGGCCTTCAGCCGCTTGCCCGACTTGGCCAGCTCCTCGGCCAGCCAGATCACCGAGTTCAGCGGATTGCCCAGCGTCGCCGCGCCGAGGCCTTCGGCGAGCGTCTGCCCCGAGCCGTCGGTGAGCACGACCTTCGTGTCGGCCAGCAGCTTCACGGTTTCCGCGTTGGGCTGGAGCGGGATCTCCGCGCCCGCCACCCCGAGCCGGGCGCCGGCATTGATGGCCAGCAGTTGCACGGCTTCCAGCTTCTCGCCCGGGGCGAGGGCGAGGTCCGGTAACTCGATGAAGGGCCGCATCGCGGAGATGTGCTTGATGGCCTCCTCGGGCGTGTTGGCGGCGTTGATGCCGTCGTCCTTGACGACGAGCAGCATGTCCGCCTCGAACAGCGGGCTTGCGCCATAGGCAGCCGAGACGGTGGCTCCGTCCTTGAGAATCATGGAATTCAGCAGCACGCCGGCCACCGGCGCGCTCGCCTTGAAGCGCTCCTGCACGGCTTTGGCGGTGAGCGCGGCCTTGTAGCCGACCACCTTGCCGCCGCCCTTCTCGAGGCTCGCCACGAACCTGTCGCGGGCGCAGGCGGCATCCTCCATCGTATCCACGGGCATGCCTTTGGCCGGCTGCTTCGCGTTCCATTCGGACGCGAACCGGGCGACCTCCTGCTCGGATGGGCATGCCGCGAGGGCGGCGCCAGGCGCCGCGGCCGCGAGTGCGAAGACGACAAGCGACACACGCATGCAAAATCCTCCCCAGGGCTGTTTTGCCCAGCATAGCGCAGGGCCGGGGCGGCGTGGCAAATGGGTGCCGTGACCCAAGCGACGCCCAAAACCGCCCCGATCGGCCCGGCCATCATCCTCGTGGAGCCGCAGCTCGGGGAGAATATCGGCATGGCCGCGCGTGCCATGGCGAATTTCGGGCTGTCGGAGCTGCGCCTCGTCGCCCCCCGGGACGGCTGGCCGAACCCGGCGGCACTCGCGGCCGCGGCCGGCGCGACAGGGCTGCTCGACACCGCAAAAGTCTATGCGAGCACGCAGGATGCGGTCGCCGACCTGACCTTTGTGCTGGCGCCGAGCGCCCGGGCGCGCGGCCAGATGAAGCGCGTGCTCGCGCCGGATGCCGCGATGGCGGATCTCGCGTCCCGGCTCGGGGCAGGGCAGGGGGGCGGCATTCTGTTCGGGCGCGAGCGGACGGGCCTGGAGAACGACGACATCGCGCTCGCGGACGCGCTGGTGACCTTTCCGGTCGATCCGGCCTTCGCGTCCCTGAACCTCGCCCAAGCGGTCCTGCTGGTCGGCTACGAATGGGTTCGGGCGAGCCGCGGCGTGGCGCTCCCGTTCGAGGCGAACCCCTCGACGCCGCCCGCGAGCCGGGCCTCGCTGATCGGCCTCTTCGAGCATCTGGAGGCGGAGCTCGAGGACGCGGAGTTCTATCCCCCGAACAAGAAGCCGGTGATGAGCCGCAACATGCGCGACATGTTCCACCGCATGGGCCCGACGGAGCAGGACGTCCGGACCTGGCGCGGCGCGATCCGCGCGCTGGCGGAGCTTCGCCGCAGGCGAAAAGCGTGACGACCTCCGGCCAATCTCTGCTAGACGAGACGCACCCGTTCCGCGCACGCTGTCCGACATGCCACGCCATCTCGCCTTCGGTCTTGCCGCGTTCCTCGCGCTGACCGGTCCCGCTTTCGCCGCCAACCCGCCGCCGCAGCCCAAGGCGGGCATGCCGGGAGGCGCCGACAATCCGGACGCGGAGGTCACAAAGCGCTCGGTCGGGCGGGCGAGCGCGGTCACCTACGTCTTTCACATGGCGAACGACCCGCCTGCGCAGGGCCGGCCCGTGGTCGTGTTTCTGCATGGCTGGGGCGCCGTGAACCCGTCCACCTATGGCGGCTGGATCGACCATCTCGCGCGGCGCGGCTACCTGGTCCTGTTTCCGGCATTCCAGACGATCGGGCGTACGCGCCCGCCGGACGCGACGAACAACGCAGCCGCTCTGGTGAAGGACGCGCTCGCGGCGCTGGCAAACGACCCGAAGGCCAAGCCGGATACGACGAAGCTCGCCTATCTCGGCCATTCTGCCGGCGGCGGCATCGCGGCGAACCTCGCCGCGAACCCGGACGGCGCGGGCCTTCCCCCGGCCAAGCTCGTCTTCATCACCATGGTCGGCGGCATCGCGTCGGACGAGAAGTCGCGCGGCGTGCAACTGGCGGAGCTGTCCAAGATCCCGCCCTCGACCGCGATCATTGCCATGGTCGGCGATCGTGAGTTCCAGGCGAGCGACCGCGCGTCGCGCCGCATTCTGCGCGAAGCGACCGAGGTGCCGCAGAACAAGAAGCTGTTCATGCGCGCCGGCTCGGACGATCACGGCTTCCCGGCGCTCTCCGCCACGCTCGCGAGCCCCGGCTCGCCCATGTCCGCCTACGACTCGGGAACGATCAAGGTCGAGCCCGACCCGCCGGTCGACAAGAAGGCGCCGCGGGCCCCGCAGCCCAAATGGTCGGCCGACATGGTGCTCTCGGGTGAGCAGCACGTGCTGCTGGCGCAATTGCAGCGCAACCCGACCGACAGCCTGGATCACCTGGCCTTCTGGAAGACCTTCGACATGGCCGCCGAATCCGCCTTCAACGGATCGGGCGACATGGCCGCGCTGCGCAACGACCCCGCCTTCCTCGACATGCAGCGCTGGAGCGACACCTGGCCGATCCGCCGGCTCGCGGCCGAGGTGCCGAAGGCGATCGACGCCACCGCGACCGCCCCGGTTGCGCGCGCGGCGCCGGCCGCCACCAAGATGCCCGTGACCCGGCAGAACAAGCGCCAGCGGCGCTGAAACAGCCCGCTTCGCCCGCCTGGGCGAAGCGGCTGCCCCGCCAGACCGGCCGTTGCATCCCGTTAACGGCTCGGTCGTAGGCTTTGTGGGTCCCGTTGCGATCCACATCATGTTCGCAGATCTCCTCGCCGGAACTTTTCAGAGACCCGTTCTATTGCCGAGCCGTACTCCCTGCATCCTGGCCTTCGATTCGGGCCTGGGCGGGCTCACCGTGTTTTCCGAGTTGGTGAAGGCACGGCCCGACGCGAATTTCGTCTACGCCGCCGACGATGCCGCCTTTCCGTATGGCGGCCTGAGCGAGAGCGAACTCGTCGCGCGCGTCCTCGCGGTCATGGAGCGGCTCGTCGTCCGCCATGCGCCCGATCTCGCGGTGATCGCCTGCAACACCGCCTCGACGCTCGTTCTTCCGCATCTGCGGGAGCGCTTCGGGCTGCCCTTCATCGGCACGGTCCCGGCCATCAAGCCGGCGGCCACGACCTCGCGCTCGCGCCGCATCAGCATCCTGGCGACGCCCGGGACGGTTAAGCGGGATTACACGCGTGGGCTGGTCGAGGCTTATGCGGCCGAGTGCCAGGTGGCGCTGGTCGGCTCGCAGCGCTTGGCGGGTTTCGCCGAAGCCGAACTGCGCGGCGATCCGGTCTCGGATGCCGAGCTCGCGGCCGAACTCGCGCCCTGTTTCGTCGAGGACGAGGGCGGGCGCACGGATGTCGTGGTGCTCGCCTGCACGCATTACCCGCTGCTCGCCCACCGCCTGCGCCGCCTCGCGCCCTGGCCGGTCGCCTGGATCGATCCTGCCCCCGCGGTCGCGCGCCGCATGGTGGACGTCATGCACGGCGCCGACCCGTCGCCCGCGCCGCATCCCCCGGGCGAGCGCCTTGCCGTCTTCACCGGCGGGCGGGGCCTCGATTCGGCGCTGCGCGCGGCGCTGGCCCGGCGTGGCCTTGGGCAGGTCAGTATCGACCCGTTCCCGCTCGGAGCCGGCGAGCATTGACTTGAGCGCCCCACGCGCTAGATAGACTCCGTTCGCGCGGCCCTCGCTGGGCCGCGCGTGCTTTTTTGCGCACCCGTGACCTGGTTCTCCCGGGTCTGTCGTCCCCCCGGCCGCCTGGCCGGCCCGGGAAGAGGAGGGCGCGTTCAGATCTGACGAACGCGACAGAAGGACACGCGATGTCGAAGCGAGTTACGGCGAAGCACAAGCTTGATCGCCGCATGGGCCAGAACATCTGGGGCCGCCCGAAGAGCCCCGTGAACCGTCGTGAATATGGCCCCGGCCAGCACGGACAGCGCCGCAAGGGCAAGATGTCCGACTTCGGCACGCAGCTGCGCGCCACGCAGCAGCTGAAGGGCTATTACGCCAACATCACCGAGAAGCAGTTCCGCCGCTATTACGGCGAGGCGATCCGGAT
>JAQGJZ010000172.1 GCA_028290385.1 Enterovirga sp. | reverse complement strand
GCCGGCGATCAGGGGCGAGGGAAACGGGGTATCCTCGGCGACATGCCTGAGAAATAGCTCCCAGCCCATCCGGTAGCTATTGCGGTAGGGCTCGACAGTCGGAACCTCCTGCCAGTGCGCGAAGAGGTCCTGCACGGCAGGCGCATCGACGTTCCAGATCGGCTTCGGCGTGGCGGCCTCGGGCTGGATGAAGCAGCGGTGCAGGGTGGCCAGCGCCGATCCCTTGCGGCCTTCGACCTTGAGCGTGAGGAGGTCGTCCTCCCGCACGCGCGTCGCCCATGAGCTCGAGACTTGCGCCAGCACGCCGCCGTCGAGCTCGACGGTGGCAAACACCTCGTCCTCCACATCGACATCGTAGAGGCGCCCGGCTTCGTCGCGGCGTACGGGCGTGCGGGTGCAATGGCGGCACGTCACCGAACGCACTTCTGCCACCAAGCCGTCGAGCATGTAGCGCCAGTGCGGGAACATATCGAGGATGAGGCCGCCGCCCTCGCTCTTCTTGTAGTTCCAGCTTGAGCGTTGCGCCGGGTACAGCTCGCCGTCGAACACCCACCACCCGAATTCGAGCCGAGCGGACAGGATGTCGCCGAAGAAGCCGGCATCCTTCAGCTTGCGCAGCTTCTGGAAGCCGGGAAGGAACAGCTTGTCCTGAACGACGCCGTTCTTCACGCCAGCACGCTCGGCAGCCCGGGCGAGGGTCAACGCCTCGTCGAGCGAGCCGGTGATCGGCTTCTCGAGATAAACGTGCTTTCCGGCCTCGATCGCCCGCATGGCCCGCTCGAGGCGGCCGGCAGTCGCCGCGACGTCGAAATAGATCTCGACACGCGGGTCTGCGAGGCAGGCCGCCTCGTCGGTCGTCCAGCTCTCGATGCCGTGCGTTGCGGCAAGGCGCGCGAGCTTCTCCGGGTTGCGCCCGACGAGGATCGGCTCGGGCACCAGCCGATCGCCGTTCGAGAGCGGCAAGCCGCCCTCGCGGCGAAGGGCGAGGATCGAGTTGACGAGGTGCTGGTTCTGCCCCAGCCGACCCGTCACGCCGTTCATCGCTATCCGGATCTGCCGCTCAGCCATGCTGGTCCTCGATCTGTGGTTGGTGTTCGGGGAGTTCGCGGCGCGCGATGAATCCTCGCGCGCCTGGGACGCGTGCCGGGAGCCTGCCTTGCGCGCCGGTGCGGACCAGCCCGCGTCCGCTCAGGACAGGACGGCGTAGAGTTCGCGGTTAAGCTCGAGCACCAGGCGGTGGAAGCGTTCGTCGAGACGCGTTTCCGCGGTTCTCGGCCGAGGTAAGTCGATCTCGAACACGCGCCTGATGCGGCCCGGCCGCGGGCTCATCAGCACGACACGGTCGGCGAGGAGCACCGCCTCGCTCAGGCTGTGCGTCACAAACAGCACCGTCTTGCGATAGAGCTGCCAGACCCGCATCAGCTCGAATGCCATGCGGTCGCGCGTGATCTCGTCGAGAGCCGCGAAGGGCTCATCCATCAGCAGAACGGCCGGATCAAGCGCGAGCGCCCGGGCCAGCGAGGCCCGCTGCTGCATCCCGCCCGAGAGCTGGTTCGGGTACTTGTCGCCGAAGCCGCCAAGGCCGACCACGTCGAGAAGATCGCTGGCCTTCGGGGCCGTCCCGGGGACATGGCCGCCGCGGCCGACCACCAGGGATCGCAGGAGGTCGATGTTCTTGCCGACCGTGAGCCACGGCATCAGGTTCGCCTGCTGGAACACGAGACCGAGACGGCCCGCCTTCCGCATTTCCGAGGGCGAGGCCCCGCCGATCGTGACCTGGCCGGAGGTCGGCGGGATCAGGTCGGAGACGACCTTCAGCAGGGTGCTCTTTCCGCAGCCGGACGGGCCGACGAGGCAGACGAACTCGCCGTCGGCAATCCGGAGGTCAACGCCGTCCAGGGCGAGGACGTTCTCTCCATTCGGCCCGCCATAGACGACGGTGACTGCGGAGATGTCGATGCCGGCATTTTGGTCACCGGGGACGGCGCGGTTCGGCACGGGTTCGCTCGTATTGCTGGCCGGAGCCACGGGTGTCATGCGTCCTGCCCCGTCTGGTCGCTCATAGCGTGGCGTTTCCAGGAGAGCCGAGACTCGACCAGCGACATGAGCCCGAAGAAGGTCGTCCCGATCACCGCAAGGGCCGCGATCGCGGCGAACGAGCGGGCCGTGTTGAAGTTGTTGGTCCCGGAGAGAACAAGGTAGCCGAGACCGTTCGAGGCCGCGAGATACTCGGCGACGATGGCGCCGAGGACGGCGAGCGTGGTCGCGATCCGCAGCCCCGCGAAGATGTAGGGCAAGGCATAGGGGAACCGCAGCTGGAAGAAGACCTGCCGCTCCGTGGCCGCGACGGAGCGGAACACGTCTCGGAGGTTTCGATCGACCTCCTTGAATCCCGTCATCGTGTTGATGACGATCGGAAAGAACGTGATCGCCGCGACAACGAGAAGTTTGGAGGCGAAGCCCGCGCCGACCCAGACCAGGATAAGGGGGGCGAGCGCGATCTTCGGCACGCTCTGGAGCGCGACGAAGAGGGGCATCACGCAGCGTTCGAAGAGCGGGAAGCGGATCATCGTCGCCGAGACCGTCAGCGCAAACAGAACTGCGCAGAGGTAGCCCGACATGATGCTGACGATCGTGACCGAGCTGTGCATCTGCAGGAGCCCGCGTTCCGCGATCGCGAGCCGCACGATGTCCGATGGGGCGGGGAGTAGAAAGCCCGGGACCTCGAAGAACCAGACGGCGAATTCCCAGAGAGCAAGGAGCCCGAAGGATAGGACGAACGGCCCGTACCGCTCGACCTGGCTGCGAAAACCGCCGCCCCGCCGAAGGGCGGGCCGCTCGGTCGCGCCGGGAGGAGCTCCGGCCACCTGCAAACGGCCCGTCCTCACGGCTGCACGCGCGCGGTTGCTGTGCCCGTC
>JAQGJZ010000164.1 GCA_028290385.1 Enterovirga sp. | reverse complement strand
CCTTCCAGGATTTCGGGTCGCGCCTGTCCTTTTGCTTGGTGGCCAGTGTGATCGCCTTGCCGTTGATGTTCTCGATCGCCGGCACCGCGTAGGGCACCGGGTTCGAGCCCGCCCCGACCGTGATGGCGAGGGGCATCGGCGAGAGCATGTGCGCGGCGTCGTATTCCTTGTTCAGCGCCTTGTCGCGGATCACGGCCCAGCCGGCTGTCTTCACGACGTCGACGTTGAGGCCCTGCTTCGAATAAAAGCCCATGGGTGCGGCCATGATGATCGGCGTCGCGCAGGTGATCGGGATGAAGCCGACCTTCAGGTCCTTCTTCTCGGGCGGCGCGGCCTGCGCGAACGCGTCCGTCGCGGTGCCGAGGGGGAAGATCTGCGAGATCGCCGCGAGCGCCGCCGGGGCGCCGACCGCCTTCAGAAAGGCGCGGCGCGAGGCGTCCTGCGGAAACAGCGCGCGCAGAAGCGCGCCTTCGACGACGCGGCCGGCCTGCGCCGCGGGATCGAGCGCCGTCGCATGCTCGGCCTCGTTTGCGTGCTGGCCGCAGGAGCAGCCGGTCCGGCGCAGCCGGCGGGTGGCATCGAAGGGATCGTCAAAGGTCGACATCGGCACCTCACATCGCGGGAGGCGAGGTGCAACCGATGTGCCAGTTCTCCGGGCTGCGGCCGGGCTCGCGGGCCCGACCGTCTGCTCAATCCTTGATCAGGCGCCCGCGCCTCAGTCGAGCGGCACCCAGGCCTTGTGGGCGCGCTCCACCAGCACGGGCTGGCTCGCGAGGCCCCAGACGGCGCTCTGGGCGATCGGCGTGATCTCCGGGCCGCGCACCATGACGCGGCGGGTTACCGTCCTGTACTCGCCGGGGACGTCCACCCAGCAGCCGACCTTGCGGCCCCAGGCGTCGCGCTTCACCGTCCAGATCCGACCGGCGGGCCGGATCGCGACGCGCTCGGTCACGGTTGCGTATTCGGCCGGGGTCACGGCCGCGTAGGTGCGGGGCCCCTGGACCAGCATCGGCTCCACGACGGTGCCGTAGTGGGCCGGCACGTAGGCTTGGCGGTAGCAATCGCCGGCGCAGCGATCGCCCCCGGCGGCAGCCGGGAGCGTGGCGGCCGCGACGGCCGCGGCGGCGAGAAGGGTACGCAACATGGGTCCTCTCCGTGGCCCGTCTGGGCAGAGCCTGGGCGGAGGAGAACGCGCGAGGCGGGGGGAGGGCACGCGAAATCGGCCAACAAGGTAAAGTTGCGGCAACCAGCTTGGCCCAACCGCGGTCTCGGGCCGCGCCTCCCGGCCCTTCCCCGAATTGCCTTTGTCGGCCGTTTGGTCCAAGCCGAACGCGGGTCCAAGGGGCAACCAAGAACAGCGCGGATCGATGGACATGGCGAAGTGGGTCTACACCTTCGGCGACGGCAAGGCCGAGGGCGAGTCCGGCATGCGGGACCTCCTGGGCGGCAAGGGGGCGAACCTCGCCGAGATGTCGAACCTCGGTCTGCCCGTGCCGCCCGGTTTCACCCTTCCGACCGCGGTCTGCACCTATTTCTACGATCACGGGCGCGCCTATCCGCCTGAGCTGGAAAGCGAGGTCGCCCAGGCCCTCGGCTATATCGGCGGCCTGACCGGCAAGGTGTTCGGCGATCCGGAGAACCCGCTCCTCGTGTCCGTGCGCTCGGGTGCCCGCGCCTCGATGCCGGGCATGATGGACACGGTTCTCAACCTCGGCCTCAACGACATCACGGTCGAAGCGATCGCCCGGTCGGCCAACGACCGGCGCTTCGCCTATGACAGCTACCGCCGCTTCATCACGATGTATTCGGACGTCGTGCTCGGCGTGGAGCACCACAATTTCGAAGAAGCGCTCGACCTCTACAAGGACCGCCGGGGCTACACGCTCGACACGGACCTGAACGCGGACGACTGGGCGGATCTGATCACCCGCTACAAGAAGATCGTGCAGGACCATCTCGGCCGGCCGTTCCCGCAGGATCCGAAGGAGCAGCTCTGGGGCGCGATCGGGGCCGTGTTCGGCTCCTGGATGAACGCCCGCGCCATCAAGTACCGCGAGCTGAACGGCATTCCGGCCTCCTGGGGCACGGCCGTGAACGTCCAGGCCATGGTGTTCGGCAACATGGGCGAGACCTCGGCCACGGGCGTCGCGTTCACGCGCAACCCCTCGACCGGTGAGCGCGCGCTGTACGGCGAGTACCTGATCAACGCCCAGGGCGAGGACGTCGTCGCCGGCATCCGGACGCCGCAGGACATCACGGAGGTCGCCCGCATCGCGTCCGGCTCGGACAAGCCCTCGATGGAGCGGGCGATGCCGGAGGCCTATGCCGAGCTCGTCCGCATCTACGAGATCCTGGAGCGGCATTACCGCGACATGCAGGACATGGAGTTCACGGTCGAGAAGGGGAAGCTCTGGATGCTCCAGACCCGGTCCGGCAAGCGGACCGCGAAGGCTTCCCTGCGCATCGCCGTGGACCTCGCCAGCGAGGGCCTGATCACGCAGGAGGAGGCCGTGAACCGGATCGATCCGGCTTCGCTGGACCAGTTGCTGCACCCGACCATCGACCCCAAGGCCGAGCGCAAGGTGCTGGCCACGGGCCTGCCCGCATCCCCGGGCGCGGCCTCCGGCGAGGTCGTGTTCTCGTCCGAGGAGGCGGAGGCCGCCAAGAAGGCCGGCCGCAAGGTCATCCTGGTCCGGATCGAGACGAGCCCGGAGGACATCCACGGCATGCATGCCGCCGAGGGCATCCTGACCACGCGCGGCGGCATGACCTCGCACGCGGCCGTGGTGGCGCGCGGCATGGGTAAGCCCTGCGTTTCCGGCGCCGGCCAGATCCGCGTCGATTACGCCAAGCGCACCTTCTCGGTCGGCGGCCAGTCGGTCGAGGCGGGCGAGACGATCACCATCGACGGCGGCACCGGCGAGGTGCTGCGCGGCTCGGTCCGCATGCAGGAGCCGGAGCTTTCCGGCGAGTTCGCGACCCTGATGCAGTGGGCGGACAAGGGCCGCAAGCTCAAGGTTCGGGCCAATGCCGACACGCCGCGCGACGCCGAGACGGCGCGCAATTTCGGCGCCGAAGGCATCGGGCTGTGCCGGACGGAGCACATGTTCTTCGAGGGCGACCGCATCGTCGCCGTGCGCGAAATGATCCTCGCGGACGACGAGGCCGGCCGGCGCGCCGCGCTCGCCAAGCTCCTGCCGTATCAGCGCGGCGACTTCCTGGAGCTCTTCACGATCATGAAGGGCCTGCCGGTCACCATCCGGCTGCTCGATCCGCCGCTGCACGAGTTCCTGCCGCATACGGACAAGGAAATCGCCGAGGTCGCGGCCCAGACGGGCCTCTCCCCGGAGAAGCTCAAGCGCCGCGCGGCCGAGCTCCACGAGTTCAACCCGATGCTCGGCTTCCGGGGCTGCCGCATCGCGATCGCCTATCCGGAGATCGCCGAGATGCAGGCCCGCGCGATCCTGGAGGCGGCCGTGGAGGCTCAGGCCCAGACCGGCGCGGCCGTGGTGCCCGAGATCATGGTGCCGCTGATCGTGACCCGCGCCGAGTTCGACCTCGTGAAGGCGCGGATCGATGCGATGGCGGTGGCGGTCTTCCGGGAGAAGGGCGCCTCCGTCGAATACCAGGTCGGCACCATGATCGAGCTGCCGCGCGCCTGCCTGAAGGCGGACGAGATCGCGGAAACGGCCGAGTTCTTCTCCTTCGGCACCAACGACCTGACGCAGACGGCGCTCGGCATCTCGCGCGACGATGCCGCGACCTTCCTCGGGCCCTATACGCAGAAGGGCATCCTTCCCGCCGATCCCTTCGTGACCATCGATCAGGACGGCGTCGGCGAGCTCGTGAAGATCGGCGTCGAGCGCGGCCGGCGCGTGAGAAAGGACCTCAAGCTGGGCATCTGCGGCGAGCACGGCGGCGATCCGGCCTCCGTCCGCTTCTGCCACGAGATCGGGCTCGATTACGTGTCCTGCTCGCCCTACCGCGTGCCGATCGCCCGCCTTGCGGCGGCGCAGGCCGCCATCGGCGGAAAGGTCGCGAGCACGGCCTGACATGGGAGCGGAGGAGCGGGTCCGCTCCAGCTTTGCCAAGCAGGGCCTGATGGAGACGCTGGGGGCGACGCTGGTCAGCGTCGCGCCGGGCGCCGTCGCCATCGCGCTGCGCCCCGCGCCGGCCGTTTCCCAGCAGCATGGCTTTGTCCATGCGGGCGCGGTGAGCGCGATCGCGGACAGCGCGGCCGGCTACGCCGCGCTCAGCCTCATGCCGGCCGATGCCGGCGTCCTCACGACCGAGTTCAAGATCAACCTGCTCGCACCGGCAATCGGCGACCGCATCCTCGCACGCGGGCGCGTGGTGAAGGCCGGCCGCACCCTGACCCTGGCGCAATCCGAGGTCTTCGCCGAGACGGCCGGCCAGGAGAAGCTGATCGCCCTGCTGACCGCCACCCTGATGGCCGTCACGGGCCGCGACGGCATTGCCGATTAGCTGATCGGGCGATGGCGGCGGGTGTCGGCACGGTGAGCGGCATCCCGCTCAGCGGGGAAAACCAGCCGGTGTGTCCCCCGAGCGGGATCAGGTACGTGCGCAAGTCCTCGTACAGGTAGCGCGCCATCAGGAGCCAGCGTACGCCTTGGCTCCCGGCATTTGGCCATCTCCCCGAGCATTCGGTTCGCACGGGGACGGACCGGGGGGGGCGACTTACAGGTCCCGGTACGCCGCGTAGAGGCCAGGCAACTCATCCGACGTGCTGAGCTACTGCTGGCCGACCGCCTCTCCCGAACCGCGACCCCGCCGATGCGGTCGGGCACCATCCCCTCCTTGGAACATCGGGCCAAGTGCAAAGGCATCATTCCCTACCGGCCAAGACGGCCCCATCGGCTGACGAACTCCACTCGGCTCGCCACCGCAGGTGGTGAGGGCTGGCGGCATCGATCAGAGATTAGCTGACCTCCGGATCACCGTACGCGCGCACGTTGCGGCTCCAAGTGTCCCGAGAGGAAGGCGCGTGAACCGAAAGGTCGCGTGCCGATCGAAGTCGTCAATCGCGAGATCAGCACATCTCGGATGCGGAGGACGTAGTTGAAAATGTCCGATCTGCTGCTGGACGGAATCTGACATCTCAGATTAGATCTGGGAATCAGTTCGCGGAGGCAAGAAAAATGGACCTAGCTACGAAGCTGGTTGAGTTGCAGAAGCGAACGTTCGAACATCGCGAGGTGTTGCTGACAGAAGAGGCGGCAAAGGCGGCTTTGGTCATGCCGTTCATCCAGTCGCTCGGTTACGATGTATTCAACCCTAGCGAGGTCGTT
>JAQGJZ010000159.1 GCA_028290385.1 Enterovirga sp. | reverse complement strand
ACACTCCGTTGCGCGCACCGAGCGAGCCGTCCTCGTTCACCAGGATCTTGGGCACCACGAACAGCGAAATGCCCTTCGTGCCGGCCGGCGCCCCCTCGATCCGGGCGAGGACGAGGTGCACGATGTTGTCGGCTAGGTCGTGCTCGCCCGCCGAGATGAAGATCTTCGTCCCGGTGTTGGCGTAGGAGCCGTCACCGTTCGGCACGGCCTTCGTCTTCAGGAGCCCGAGATCCGTGCCGCAATGCGGCTCGGTCAGGTTCATGGTGCCGGTCCAGGTGCCCTCCACCATGTTGGGCAGATAGCGCGTCTTCTGCTCGGCCGAGCCGTGCACGACCAGCGCCGCGATCGCGCCCTGCGTCAGCCCCGGATACATGCCGAAGGCGAGGTTCGCGGAGGAGATGAACTCCTGCATCACGGTGTTGATCGTGTGGGGGAGGTCCTGCCCGCCGAACTCGGCCGGGGCCGAAAGCCCCATCCAGCCGCCTTCGACATAGGCTCGGTAAGCCTCCTTGAAGCCCTTCGGGGTTGTCACCGAACCATCCGGCTGACGGGTGCAGCCCTCCTGGTCTCCCGGCAGGTTCAGCGGCGCGATCACCTGCTCGCAGAGCTTGGCTGCCTCCTCCAGGATGGCGTCGATCACGTCCGGGCTCGCCTCGCCGAAACCCGCCAGATTGCTGTAGCGCTCGATCGCCAGCACATCCCCTAGGATGAACTTCACATCCTCCACCGGCGCCCTGTAGCTCGGCATAGTTCGTCCCATTGAGGCTCAGCTTCGGCGCGGAGAGATACCGGAAAGCCACGCCCAGACAAGTATCAGGCTGCAACCGTAAAGAGTGATGGCCGGTCCTTAACGCGGTGTTTACCTTGATCAGAAATCCTGAATCAGCGACGGGGCCCGTCAACCACCGGTTTAGGAAGGCTGGCCCGCGCTTCTGTAGCAGCGTTGCGGGCCGTCCGTAGGGGCAGGGCGGATCGCAGGGGTGGCCCCACGCGGCGTGAGCAATCGATGAGACAGAACGTCCCTCTGCGTAAGCCGGCTTCCGCCGATACGGGATCCGACAACGCGAGCCGGAGCATCGACGAGTGGCTTGACGCCGCGATTGCTGAGCAGTCGCGCCGGACGGGCCCTGGCGATCTCACCGAAGCCGCCGCCCCGGCCGGGGCCGGCTCCGCATCCTCGCCCGGACCGGAGGCCGCAGCGCCTCCACGCCTGCCGCCAGCGGCGGCCGCGAGGTCCAGCACCGCACTGAACTCCATGACGTCGTGGCTCGAACGTGCCCAGGAAGAGCTCGCGGATGCGGGCCGGGGCGCGACGGGCGACGGCGCCCAGCCCACCTCGCGGGGCCTCTCCTACGACGCGCTCGGCGCGGTCGAGCGCGTCGATACCGGCTTCGGCTCCGACAAGACTCGGTCGGAAGCTCAGGCCGCCCAAGAGGAAGCCTTCCGCAACCTGGAGAATCGCATTCGGGAGATTGCGGGCCGGCTCGAGAAGCCGCGGCCCGCCTCCGGCAGGCCAACCCTGCGCTCGCTCGACGAAGCGATCATCGAGATCCGCGCAAGGCAGGCAGCGCTGGACGGGCAAGAGAAGGTTACGGCTCCGCCGCCCGCCCCCACGATGTCGACCGAGATCGCGGAAGCGCCCGTGGCGCAGGAGGCGTTCGCAGCTCCGCCGGCCCCGCGTGCCGAGGCAGATGCCCGGCCTGATCCGTCGGCCCGAGCAGCCGAACCCGCCCTGCCCGCTGGGCTGGAGGGTATCCGGCGCGACATCGACCGCGTTCACCACTCGCTCGGCGAGCTCGCACGGCAGTCGGATCTCGCCGCCCTCGAGCTCTCGATCGCCACTCTGTCGGCCGAGATCGCGGAAACACGCAACGGGAGCGGCGACGTTGCCCCGGCTGCGGCCCAGATCGAGGCGCTTCAGGCCGAGATCCAACGCCTGTCCTCCGCTCCGGGCATGGCCCCGGAAGGCATCGACAAGCTGGCGCGCGACATCGACATCGTGTCGCACAAGCTCGACATCGTTGCCGCGTCCGGAATCGACCCGAGCACGCTCGAGGACCTCTCCAACGAGGTTGGCGAGGTGAAGGCCCTGCTCGGCGGCATGGCCGCTCGGGGCGACATCGGGCACCTCAACGAGCAGCTGAGCGAGATGAAGCTCGAGCTGGCTCGCATTGGCAGCCGCCAGGTCGATTCGCAGGATTTCGCCTCGCTTCGCACCGCCTTCGAAGACATGCGCGATGCGCTGTCGGCCGGCACGGCGACACCGGGTCCGAGCCTCACGGCCGCTGGCGTGCAGCAGGCTACGCGGGACGAGCTCCAGCCGATCGCCTCCATGCTGGTCATGCTCATCGAGAAGATCGAGCGGCTCGAGCGCCACTCGGGCGATCCCGAAATGGCGGTCCAGCTCGAACGGCAGATCGCCGGGCTCTCCGCCACGATCGGCTCCACGGCGGCCCGGGACCCGGCCCTGTCCGACCTGAGCCACGCGATGACCGACCTCATGAACGAGGTCGCGACATGGCGCACCGGCACTGTCCAGATCGCCGAGCAGGCGGCCCGGACCGCCGTCGCCGAGACCATCGAGGCCATCCGCAGCGAGTTCGGCCCGAGCAAGGCCTGGCCGATGGCCGGGGACACCACAGCGGCAGTCGCCTTCGCTTTCCCCGCGGCCGAATGGCCCCGCCAGGAGGAGGAGGGCCGCCGAGACCCGCCCCAGCCCGCCCAGGAGACGGGCGGGACGGAGGTTCTAGACACTCAGGAAGCCGCGCCCGCCGGTAGCCCGGAACCCGCGCTCGCCATGAGCGATGCGGAACTGCGCCGCCTCAATGAGGCGCTGCTTGCCGGCCCGATGCTGACCGAGGCCGACCGCCCGGTACCGCGCGCGCCGCAGGAAGAGGTGCTCCTCGAACCGGGTGCCGGGCGACCGCACGCGACGTCGGAACTCGCGGCCGAAGCCGACCCGGCCGTGGATCAGCGCGACATCAAGGCGAGCTTCATCGCCGCGGCCCGCCGGGCCGCACAGGCCGCCGCAGCGGATGCCGACCGGAACAAGGCTCGCCCGTCCGAGCGCAAGGCGAGCTCCGACCCCGATAAGTCGTCGGCCAAGCTGCGCGGCATGCTGGACCGGTTGCGCCGCCCGCTTCTGGTCAGCGCAGCCGCCCTCGTGGTGGCGATCGGCAGCTATCGCCTGGTCACCGAGCTCACGTCCGAGCAGGGGAACCAGGCCTTCGCCGAGCGGACCCCGAACGGTGGCGCATCCGCGCCGATCATCGGCGCACCGGCCTTCGACAAGGTCGCGGCAGCGCAGAATCCCGACCTGGCGGACCCGACCACGACAGCATCCGTTCCGACGGCGGCTTTGAATGGTAGCGCGGCGCTGCAAGGCGCCAAGAGCTTCCCGGTTGCCACCGGCATGCCGGACTCGCAGCCGGCGTTCTCCGCTCCTGCCGCGGCCGAAGCGCCCCCTCAGAAGCAGACCTCGCAGCTTCCGCCCGCTTCGGCCGGCGTTCCGCTGCCGCCCAGGCCTGCGGTCGAGCCAGGAGCCACGCTCCGCGAAGCAGCCCTCAACGGCGACCCCGCCGCTCTCTACGAGCTCGCGGTGCGGACATTGGAGGGCCGCGGCGTCGCCCGTGACCCTCGCGCGGCGGTCTCCCTCTTCGAAAAGGCCGGCGAGAAGAACCTCCCGATCGCCCAGTACCGGGCGGGGAACGCCTACGAGAAGGGGATCGGCGTCTCTCGCGACGTCGAGGCGGCGCGGCGCTGGTATCAGCGCGCTGCCGAGAACGGCAACACGCGCGCCATGCACAACCTTGCGGTCCTCATGGCCGAGGGCGCCGCAGGCCGGCCCGATTACGGCAGCGCAATGACCTGGTTCCAGAAGGCGGCCGATCACGGCGTGCGCGACAGCCAGTTCAACCTCGCGGTGTTGTTCGCGCGCGGTCTCGGCACCCAGCAGGACCTCGTCCGGTCCTACACCTGGTTCGCGGTTGCGGCCGGTCAGGGCGACGAGGAAGCCGCGCGCAAGCGCGACGAGGTCGCGGCTCGGCTCCAGCCGGCCGATCTCGCCCGGGCCAAGAGCGCGGTCGAGCGCTGGCGCGTCGCGCCGCCGAACACGCTGGCCAACGAGGCTCCGGCCCCCGCCGCCAAGTGGTCGCAGGCGGCCATGAGGCGCTCCGCGAAAGCCTAGATTCCTGCCGGGGCGCTCCTCCACGACGCGCCTCGCACCCCGCCGCGGGATTCTCTTCAGGCGGGGTTTAGAAGCAGCGCCGTAGGATCGGCTCGGAGCGGGCACTCGCCCGCTCGGGATGGATCTCGGTCCGTGCCAAGGCACGGCTTGTGGGACAGGCGCGTTGCAGATCTACCTGCCGATCGCCGAAATGCCGGTCAGCATTCTCCTGCTGCTCGCGATGGGCGCGGCTGTCGGCTTCGTGTCGGGCCTGTTCGGGATCGGCGGCGGCTTTCTGATGACGCCGCTCCTGATCTTTCTGGGAATTCCGCCCGCGGTGGCCGTGGCGACGCAATCGGCCCAGATCGCGGCATCCTCGGCGACCGGCACGTTGTCTGCGCTCCGGCGCAATGCACTCGACTTGAAGCTCGCGCTCACGCTGGTGGCCGGCGGCTTCGTCGGCACCTCGCTGGGCGTGTGGTTCTTCGCGGCGATGCGGCGGGCGGGCCAGCTCGAGCTCGTGATCGTCCTGTCCTACGTGACGCTGTTCACGGTGCTCGGCTCGCTGATGTTGGCCGAGAGTCTGCGCGAGTTCTGGTCCGTCCGCCGCGGCGTGGTGCGGCCGCGGCGCCGGGGCGGCGAGCACCCGGCCTATCTCGGGCTTCCCTTCCGGGTGCGCTTTCCCCGCTCCCGGCTTTATTCCAGCCTCATCCCGATCGTCGGGCTGGCGCTCGCGGTCGGCTTCATCGGCGCGGTGCTGGGGATCGGGGGCGCCTTCATCATGGTGCCCGCGCTGCTCTACCTGTTCCGGGTGCCGACCAACGTGGTCATCGGCACGTCCCAGGTTCAGGTTCTCTGCACCGCGCTGCTCGCCGTGATCCTTCAAGCGACGCTGAACGGTGCCGTCGACATCATCCTCGCCCTCATCCTGATCCTCGGCGGGGTGTTCGGCGCGCAGTTCGGGGCGCAGGCCGGGCGGACGCTCCGGGCCGACCTGTTCCGCTTCCTGCTGGCCATCCTGATCCTGGCCGTCGGGCTGCGTTTCGTGATCGAACTGGTGGTGCGGCCGACCGAGCCCTTCTCGCTGTCCGTGCAGGAATTGCGGAGGTGAAGGGGCCCGCAGCGCTTCTCCTGGCAGCCAGCCTCGCGGCGGCAAGCCCGGCCGCAGCCGAGCGGCTCGTGCTGTCGCTCTCGACGAACCTCGTCGCCATCGGATCGAACTACACGGGCGCCCGTCTCGTCGCCTTCGGCGTGATCGAGCGCGACACGCAGACCGTGTCCCGCGTCGGGCCCTACGACGTCGTCGTGACCGTGCGCGGCCCGCGGGAGGGCGTGACGGTTCGGGAAAAGGAGCGGCTCGGCCCGATCTGGCTGAACCGGTCGCAGCAGAAATTCGTCGAGGTGCCGTCGTTTCTCGCCGTCACGTCGACGCGCGCGATCGAGGATGCGGCCAGCGAGGAGATGCGGCGCCGCTATCGGCTGGGCGTCCGGGCCGTCGTCAACGCCCCGGAATTCACGGTCGGGCGCGGGGGCGAAGAGGATAAGTTCCGTCAGGCCCTGGTGCGCCTGAAGGGGAAGGACCGGCTCTACCTCGAAAACCCGCGCGGCGTGAGCTTCGTGACGGGCGAGTTCTTCCGCGCCCCGATCTCGCTCCCGGCCACCGCGCCGGTCGGCAATTACGACGTGGAGGTCAGCCTCCTGGCCGACGGGGTCGTGGTGGCCCGACGGAACGCGAGCTTTGAACTCGTGAAGACCGGCCTCGAGGAGCAGATCAGCGAATTCGCCCGCGACCGCCCCGTGATGTCCGGCTTCGTCACGGCCGCGATGGCCCTGTTTTTCGGCTGGCTCGCGAGCGTGATCTTCCGGCGGGACTGAGGGTGGCCTCAGCTCTTGGCGAGCAGCTTCGCAAGCCGAAGCAGCATCTCCCGGTCGGCCGTATCCTTGATGCCCGCGAAGTGGCGGAGCAGTTCGGTCGCATCAGCGCCGGCACCTGCCTCGTAGCCGGAAGGCGAGCCCTCGGCGAAGCCGGCGGCCGCAGCCTCGCCCAGGAGGTCCTGGAGCGACACGCCTAGGAGCGATGCAGTCTGCTGCAAGCGCCCGCCCGACATCCGGGTGGTGCCCTTCTCGTATTTCTGAACCTGCTGGTAGCTGACGCCGAGCGCGTTCGCGAGGCCTTCCTGCGTGAGCCCCGCCGCCCTGCGGAGCGCCTTCAGCCGCGGACCGAGTGCTCGGTCGTGCTCCGTCGGGCGCCGCGGATCCTGGGCGCCACCGCCGCCATGTCGCTGCCGTGCCACGAGCTCCCGGCCTATCGAAGGGCCGGATAGCTGTTTACGGGGCTCGGGTTGTAATCTCGTAATGTGATGCACCCCAAACGTGCAGTTCGTCGAGTAGCCCCGGCCAGCCCTAGTCGGCGCAGAGCACCTTCTGAGACAGCGCGAACAGCCGGTTGCGGCCGATGACGTGGGCCGTGAACCCACCCGGGAAGAGCGGCGCGAAGGCGGGGTCGCAAGCGTTGAGGCCGCCCGCATAGGAGCCGAAGGCGGGCAGCACGCAGCGTTCCGCGTCCGTCAGGAACGCCTTCGAGCGCACGCTTCGGCCGTAGAGCACCACCTTGGCCACGGGATGCAGGTGCCCGGCGAGTTCGCGGCGGGCACCCGGGGCGGGGCAGTGGCGCAGCGTGAGCGGCCCGAGGGCGAGTTCGGCGACAATCTCGCCGCCGAGTTCCGGAGGCAGTTGCGGGTCGTGGTTTCCAGTGACCCAGATCCAGTTCCGCCCGGCCATGATGTCGCCGAGCGCGCTGCGTTCAGCCTCGCCGAGCCGCGCAGGCCCGTGCCGGTCATGAAAGCTGTCCCCGAGCGCCACAACGGTCGTGGGCTCGTATCGCGCCACGACCTCGGCGAGCGTCGCGATGGTCGCGCGCGTGTCATAGGGCGGCAGGAAGGAGCCGCGCCGCGCGTAGGACGAGCCTTTTTCCAGGTGCAGGTCCGCCACGGCGAGCAGCCGCTCGGCCGGAAACATAATCGCGCCGGCTGGGTCGAGGAGGCAGGCGAGGCCCGCGATCTCCGTCTCCGCCGCTGCGATCCTCTGCGGCAGAGCCATCGCGGCCGCACTCACGCCAAAGCTTCCTCGAGCAACATCGCTTCCGCTTCCGCCAGGATCTCGTCGGCCGCCTCCCCGATCACGCTCTCGCGCCCGATTTCGAGGATCAGCGAGATGGCGAGCGGCGAGACGCGGTCGAGCGCCTTATGCCTGATTCGTCCCTTGATGCGGGCGAGCATGGCGCCCAGCCGCTTCACATCTAGGAGACCAGTGGCGGCATCCGCCCGGGCGGCGCGCAGCAGGATGTGGTCCGGCTCGTGCCGGCGCAGCACGTCGTAGACGAGGTCGGTCGACACCGTGACCTGGCGTCGCGTCTTGCGCTCACCCGGATGGTTGCGCTCGATCAAGCCGGCGATCACGGCGCAATCCCGGAAGGTGCGCTTCATCATGGCGGATTCGGCGAGCCACTCCTCGAGGTCATCGCCGAGCATGTCCTGCCCGAACAGCGCATCGAGGAGGCCGGGGTCCCGCTCGGCCTCGGCGGCGATATCGCCCATGCACCAGGCCGCGATGCCATAATCGTTGGCCACGAAGCCGAGCGGCCGCAGCCGGGCACGCTCCAGCCGCCGGGTCAGCAGCATGCCGAGGGTTTGGTGCGCCAGCCTGCCCTCGAACGGAAACGCGACCAGATAGTGCCGTCGCTGCCGCGGAAAGGTCTCGACCAGCATCTCCCCGGGCTCCGGGATCAGCGAGCGGCGGCGCTGCTGCTCCAGCCAGTCGCCCGCCCCCATCGGCAGGCGCGGCCATTCCGCCGGCTCCGCCAGGATCCCGCGCACGCGCTCGGCCAGAAAGGTGGAGAGCGGGAATTTCGCCCCGGCATAGGCCGGGATCTTCGGATCGGTGCCGGCCGTGGTACGCGTGACCAGCGCCTCGTCCTCGTGGATGGCCTCGAAGCGCAGGATCTCGCCTGCGAAGATGAAGGTGTCGCCCGGGCTCATCGCCTCGACGAACCCCTCCTCTACCTCGCCGAGAATGCGACCCCGGCGCGGGACCAGGCCGCCCGGCTTGCTCTGCGACGAGCGGGAGAGGCGCACCTTCAGCATGGTCGCCTCGGTGATCGTCCCGACATTCATCCGGTATTGCTGGGCGACGCGCCCGTCGCGCACGCGCCAAAGCCCGTCGGGCCCCCGCAGGATCTTGGCGAAGCGCTCGTAGGCGCGAAGCGAGTAGCCCCCGGTCGCCACGAAGTCGATGACCGCCTCGAAATCCTCCCAGGTCAGCTCGGCATAGGGCGCCGCCTGCCGGATTTCCTCATAGAACTCCTCGAGGGCGAAAGGGCCGGCGCAGGCGCGGCCGAGCACGTGCTGGGCGAGCACGTCGAGCGCGCCGGTGCGCGGATCCGGCGTGTCCTGCGCGGCAACCGAGATCGCGTCGAGCGCCGCCTGGCATTCGAGGATCTCGAACCGGTTGGTCGGCGCGAGATAGGCTTTCGACGGCTCGTCCATGCGGTGATTGGCGCGGCCGATCCGCTGCATGATGCGGGAAGCGCCCTTCGGGGCCCCGACATTCACCACGAGGTCGACATCGCCCCAGTCGATGCCGAGATCCAGCGTCGCTGTGCAGACCACCGCCTTGAGCTTGCCCGCCGTCATGGCGGCCTCGACGCGGCGGCGCTGCTCGACATCGAGCGAGCCGTGATGGATCGCGATGGGCAGCACGTCGTCGTTCAGCCGCCACAGCTCCTGGAAGGTGTATTCCGCCTGGAACCGCGTGTTGGTGAAGACCAGCGTCGTCTTGTGCTCGCGGATCAGCTCGTAGATCGCCGGCATCGCGGTCGGGCCGAGATGGCCGGCAAGCGGCAGTTCGTGGCCGAGGTCGAGCATGCGGATGTCGGGCTCCGCCCCACCCTCGACGACCAGGAGGTCGGCGATCGCGCCGGAGCGCTGCGGGACCAGATAGCGCCTGAGCGCATTCGGCTCGCGCACGGTTGCGGAGAGGCCGGTGCTGGAGAGGCCCGGCACCAGCGCCCAGAGCCGCGCGAGATCGAGCGACAGCAGGTCGCCGCGCTTGGAGGTGACGAGGGCGTGCAACTCGTCGAGCACGATCCGCTTCAGGCCGCCGAACAGCTCCGACGCGCTCGGCGATGCCAGCATGAGCGCAAGCTGCTCCGGCGTCGTCATGAGGATGTCGGGCGGGCGGTCGACCTGGCGCTTGCGCTTGGCCGGCGGCGTATCGCCCGTCCGGCTCTCGATGCGGATGGGCAGCTCCATCTCGCGCACGGGGGTCTCGACGTTGCGGGCGACGTCGATCGCGAGCGCCTTCAGGGGCGAGATGTACAGGGTGTGCAGCCCCCGTCCGGTCAGGGGCGACGGACCCGCCTGCGCCAGTTCCACCAGGCTCGGCAGGAACCCGGCCAGCGTCTTGCCCGCGCCCGTCGGCGCGACCAGCAGGGTCGAGCGCCCGTCCCGGGCCTTCTCGAGCAGCTCGATCTGGTGCCGCCGGGGCGCCCAGCCGCGGGACGCGAACCAGTCGCGAAAGCGGGCGGGGAGAAGGTCGGGCGTTGTCATTCCGGCGTGTACACGCTACCGCATAGCACATCTACACAGGCATGCGATGGCGCTCCACATTCGGGATCCGGAGACTGATCGTCTCGTCCGCACGTTGGCGAACGTCAAAGGGCTCGGCCTCACCGAAGCCATCCGGCTGGCTGTCGAGAACGAGCTGAACCGTGCGCCGCTCCGGGAGCGGATCCGGCCCTTCCAGCAACGCATCGCGCGAGCCGGTCGCACCGGCCTGAAAGCCGACAAGACATTCTTCGACGAACTCTCGGGCGATTGATGATCCTGGATGCTTCCGCGCTGACCGCCATCCTGCTCGACGAGGACGATGGCGAGGCGCTGAGCAGACGCCTCGAACAGGCGTCCGAGGTGCTGACCCACCCCTTGTCCGTGTTCGAGACCGTTTCGGCGGTGGCGCGCGAGTCGAAGCTCTCCATCGTGGACGCTACGGAGACGGTGGCGGGTTTCCTGGCGGCGCTGGACATCCGCGTGATCGAGCTCGGGGAGCGGGAAACGATCATGGCCCTCGAAGCGCACGGCCGCTACGGCCGTGGCCGGCATCCGGCGAAGCTGAACATGGGCGATTGCTTCTCCTACGCCGTGGCCAAACTGCGCGGCATGCCGCTGCTCTACAAGGGCGAAGAATTCTCCCAGACCGACCTGGCCCCAACCTAGCGGCGGGACAGCACCAGCAGCAGCCCGGGCACGTCCTCCCCCCGGTCCTGCCGGGTCGAGACCCGCTCCAGGATCACAGGATCGAAGGAAAACCGGTCCGCCAGCCCGCGCAGATAAGCCTCACTGTGGGCGTAGCGCTGGTCTTCCCCGAGCACGACGCCCTCCCCTGCAGGCTCCTGCACCGTGAAGGCGAAGAAGCCCTCACGGTCGAGCACCGCGGCAGCGGCAGCGAAGACGGGCGCGAGATCGGCGAGATAGACAAAGACATCCGCCGCGAGCACGAGGTCCGCCGCACCTTCCGGCCAGGCTTCGAGCCAGGGCAGCAGGTCACCGACCTCGACCTCCCGATAGAGGCGCTTCGCCTCCGCCTTGCGGACCATGGCGGGCGAAAGGTCGACCCCCGCCATCCGCCGGCATTGCGGCTGGAAGACCTCGGCCGCGAGACCGGTGCCGCAGCCGAGATCGAGCATGAGATCGAACCGGAACGGGCGGAGCATCCGGCTGCAGGCGCGCCGGACGGCATCATGCAGGAGCTCCGGTCCGCGATAGGCGAGGCTCTGGCGCAAGTGCCGGTCGAAGCGAATGGCGTATTCGTCGAACAGGGAGCGCACATAGGCGGTGCTCATCGCGCGCCCCGGCTCCTCGGCGCCGAGAAGCGCCAGTTTCACGCCGGCCCCGAGCACGTCCTGCGCGTCGGAGCGGCGTGCGGCCGAGAACGCCGCCACGGCCTCTTCTCGTGCCGAAGGCCCCTCCTCGGTCATGCGCTGGCAGGCTTCGCCGAGCAGAAACCAGGCTGCCGTGAAATCCGGCGCCAGTTCGAGCGCCTGCCGCGCGAGATCCGCCGCCGCGGGCCAGTCCTCCTCGTCGAAGGCCGCCTTGGCATAAGCGTAGCGCCGGTCGGCAAGAAGGTCGCCGGAGCTCTGCATCAGCCGGCCCGGGCGGCGGCAGCGAGGCTGTCGGGTTCGGCCTCGCCCTGGGGCTGGGCCTGCTCCTCGCTCACGCGGCCATACAGGATCGCGAGCACGAGGACCGGCAGGCCGATGGCGGCGGTCAGGGCGAAGAACATTGAAAACCCATAGGCGGCGACCATGAAGCCCGAGAACCCCGAAACGAGCTTGCCCGGCAGCGCATAGAGCGACGAGAGGAGCGCGTATTGGGTGGCCGCGAAGCCGGCTCCGGTCAGCCCGGACATGTAGGCCATCAGCGCCGTCCCGGCGAAGGTCCCGGAGAAATTGTCGACCGAGATGGTCAAGGCGAGCCGCCATACCTCCGGCGCGCCGAGAGCCAGCCAGGAAAAGGCCAGATTGGAGGCGGCGCCCGCGACCGCGCCCGCGATCAGCGTCGGGTAGAGGCGAAGCGCGCGATGGACAACCCGCCCACGAAGGCGCCCACAATGCCGATCCAGATCCCGTAGAGCTTGGAGACGGCTGCGATCTCCTGCAGCGAGAAGCCCATGCGGATGTAGAACGGGTTCGCCATGACGCCCGAAACGAAGTCCGGCATCCGATAGAAGGCGACGAGCGCCAGGACGGCAACTAGCCGCCGACCCTGCCGACGGTAAAGGTCGGTCAGAGGGGCGGCGACCGCCCGGCCGAACGAGAAGCGCTCCCGCGTCGCGGCAGGCGCGACCTGGCCCGCTGGGCGCATGCGCTCGGGTGCGGGCGCGAGCAGCGAGGCCACAAACCCAACCCCCATCAGGGCTGCCATGGTCAGGTACGAAACCTGCCAACCCGCCGAGCCGGCGATGAAGAGAGCGCCCGCGCCGGCACTGATCAGGCCGAAGCGGTAGCCGAGCTGATAGGCGGCCAGCATCGCACCCTGCCGGTCGAGATCGGCGGATTCGATGCGCCACGCATCCACGACGATGTCCTGCGTTGCGGCCGCGAAGGCGAGCAGAAAGGCCGCGAGCCCGAGCAGCGGCAGCGACCCGATGGGATCCGTGGCCGACATGACCAGCAGCGCCACCCCGGCGCAGGCCTGAGCCACCACCATCCAGGACCGGCGCCGACCGAGCACTCGCGAGAGAAGCGGCACGTCGAACGCGTCGACGATCGGCGCCCAGAGGAACTTGAAGCTGTAGGGCAGCAGCAGATAGGCGAAGAGGCCGATCGCCTTGATGTCGATATTCGCCGTGGCTAGCCGTGCCGTGAAGGTGCCGCCGACCAGCAGGAAGGGCAGCCCGCACGAGAAGCCGAGCAGAAGCATCAACGCGACCCGCAGGTCGGCGTAGCTCTTCAGGCTCTCCAAGCGTGACGGCATTGTCTCGGACCTCGGCCGGAGGGAATCCGGCCGATCATAGCTGAGGAAGCGTTAACGCGCTCCGTGCCCGCCTGACGCGTCGGCCGGGTCGGATCCATTTGCCGCCGAGCGCCGGAAGCGGCTCCAGATCTGCCGGATCAGCGGATAGCGGCGGTCCCGGGCATGCACGCCTTCCTCACCGTCCTCCCGCACGAGATGGATCTCCCGCTCGTGGTAATGCTCCAGCCCCGGCCGGTGGCCGACGCTGACCAGCGTCACGGCCGCGAGTTCGCTGGAGAAGAACTCCATCATCCGGGCCTGGCTCACCTCGTCGAGTGCGGAGGTCGCCTCGTCCATGATGACGATGTCCGGCGGGTGAACCAGCAGCCGCGCGAAAGCGAGCCGCTGCTTTTCTCCGCCCGACAGGATGCCGTCCCAGTTCTCCTCGGCATCCAGCCTCTCGGTCATGTGCGACAGGCCGCATCGGGCAAGGGCGTCCTGGAGCCTCTCGTTGGGGAGCCGGCCCTCGTCCGGATACGGATAGAGCAGCGCATGCCGCAGGGTGCCGAGGGGCAGATAGGGGCGCTGCGGCATGAAGGTGACGGTCGCCCGGCGCGGCCGCAGGATCGTGCCGGATCCCCAGGGCCAAAGGCCCGCCATGGCGCGAATGAGGGTCGATTTGCCGGTGCCGGAATCGCCCTTCACCAGCACCTTTTCGCCCTTCTGGATGACCGTCGAGGCGCCCTCGACCATCATCACGCCGTTCTGCTGCTTGATGGACAGGTCCTGGATGTGGATCGCATCGTCCGGGCTGTAGCCGAGCACGATCGTCTCCTCGGGCCCGCCCTGCCCGATCATGACGTCGAGCGCGTCCATGGCCTGCGACAGCTCAACCACGCGCTGGGCCGAGGCCAGGGTTTCCGCCAGCCGGATCGCGTTGTCGATCAGCCAGTTCAGGGCGATCTGAGCCTGCGTGAAGGCGGTCGCGATCTGCATGAGTTCGCCCAGGCTGAGCTCGCCGGCGAGGTATTTGGGCGCGCCGAGCAGCAGCGGGACCACCGGGGCCAGAACCGAATGGGCATTCGAGATCCAGGTCATGTGCGCTTGTTTGGCGATGACCCTGAGCCAGCGCTGCGCGAGGGAAGCGAAGGTCTCCTTCAGGCGCTCGCGCTCGTCGTCGTCGCCTCCGATCAGGGCGATGTTCTCGGCCGATTCCCGCACCCGGGTCAGCTCGTAGCGAAGCTGCGCTTCGGCCGCGTTCTTGCGCTCCACTCCGCGGATGAGCGGGCGGCCGACCAGGATCATGGCCGTCGAGGTGAGCGCCGCATAGATGACGGCCGCGACGACCATGTAGCCCGGGACCGAAACGGGGCCGATCCGCAGCGCGCCCCCGACAACCCAAAGCACGCCGAAGAACGCCGCGGCCGCGAGCACGGCGTTTGCAAGCCCGATCGCGAAATCGACAAGCGGCTCAACCGCGAGCCGGACGTCATCGGCGATCCGGAACTCCGGATGCCGCCCTTCCCCGCCCACGATGGTGAGCTGGTAGAAGCGCCGCTCAGACAGCCAGCGGTCGATGAGCCTCTGAGTCAGCCAGCCTCGCCAGCCGAGCTGGAGGCGCATTCGCGCATGCACCTGCCCCACCGCGACCGCCGCCGCCGCCAGGGCGAGGCCGAGCACGATGCCGACGCCGAGCGTGACGGAGGCCACGTCCTTCTGCTCGAGGGCGTCGAAGAAGAACTTGTTCCAGCGGTTAATCAGCAGCGCGATGCCGACATTGGCCAGAACCAGCGCGAACACGGTCGCGGTGAAAAGCCACGCGCGCCCGCTGTCCCGCCCCCTCCAGAACCCGCTGGCAACGCGCCGAAAGGCTCGCGCGATGAGCACCGGCGACGGGTCGGGAATCTCTTCGACGGGCGGGCTCGTCCGGTCTTGCGTGGTCACCACCTGCCGAACGCCTCCGCGTGAACGGGGGACCCTCCACCGTCGCCGGGTCCTAACGTCTGAACCCGGACAGGGTTTTGCAATCGATCAGCCGGGCGGCAACAATCTCGTAAGCGGGCCTAACCCTGGATGAACTGTTTCGACAGCCTGAGAGCCTGGCCCTGATAGTTGGAGGTCCCGATCGCGCCGTAGAGGACGTCCGGCTCCTCGGCCATGCCCTCATAGGCCAGGCGGCACACCATCTGGCCGTCCTCGAGCGCGAAGGGGACTTCGTGGCTGCGGACCTCCATCACGGCGCGGCTTCCCGGGTGCCCGCCGGGGCTGTAGCCGAAGCCCGGGTCGAAGAACCCGGCGTAGTGGACCCGGAACTCACCCATCGCGGGATCGATCGGCACCATCTCGGCCGCGAGGTGCGGCGGGATATGCAAGCGCTCCTTCGAGACCAGGATGTAGAACTCGTTCGGATCGAGGATCAGGCGGCCGTCCGGCCGGGAGGCGATCGGCTCCCAATAATCGTCCGCCCGGTACGCTGCGATCCGCTCGACATCGATCACGTCAGTGTGCCGCTGGGCGCGATAGCCGACGAGGTTATCCGGCCCAAGCCCCCCGAGTTCGATGCGGAGCACGAGCCCGTTCCGGACCGCGAGCTCGTCCGCGTCGACGAGCGGCGAGCGGGCATGCACATCCCGCAGCATCTGGTCGGATAGCGGGCCGTCGCGACCAGTCTCGCCGAGCAGGTGCTGGCGGAAGCGGATCTGGTTGAGGCGCGTTCCCTTGCGGACCTTGATGCTGAAGCTGCGCGGCGAGACCTCGGCGTAGAGCGGGCCGCAATAGCCGGGCTCCACCGCGTCGAACACTTCGCTCCGGTCCGTGATCAGGCGGGTGAAGACGTCGAGCCGCCCCGTCGAACTCTTCGGGTTCGCGGCGGCCGAGATGGTCGAGGGCAGGTCGAGCCGTTCGGCCAGCTCGACCACGTAAACGCAGCCGCGCTCGAAGATGGCGCCCTGGCTGAGGTCGATCCGCTCCCATTGCAGGACCTTCAGCTTGTCGTCGACGCTGCTCCGGGCCCCTGGCAGGAAGCTCGCGCGGACGCGATAGGCGTGGGCACCGAGCCGAAGATCGAGGCTCGCGGGCTGGAACTGCCCCTCATCGAGCGGATCCGCGCCTTGGACGTGGCCGCGGCGGACCAGCTCACGGATACGCTGACGGGGCAGCAAACCGTCGCGCGCGCAAACCGCGGCGGCCGGTGCCGGGCCGGGCACTTGAGCGATGTCGTTCATCGGCGCGACGCTAATGGACGCCAGAGTTTTTCTCCAGCACGCAGCCTGCAACACGGGCTGGATTCGTACCCCCATCCGACCTAACCAACCGCACCCGCAGACACACGGCGGGGGGCGAGGAAACGATGATCTACGAGATGCGGGTCTACCGCTGCCTTCCCGGGCGGCTGCCGGCGCTGCTCAAGCGCTTCGAAACGGTCACGCTGGGCAAGTGGGACAAGTATGGCATCCGCCAGGCCGGGTTCTGGACAACCCTCGTCGGGGAGTCGAACCAAGACCTCACCTACCTTCTCGCGTGGGAATCCTTGGCCGAGCGCGAGCAAAAGTGGAACGCCTTCCAGAGCGATCCCGAATGGATCGCGGCCCGGGCCGAAAGCGAGCGGGAGGGCGCCATCGTGGCCAACATCACGAACAGCTTCCTCCAGCCGACCTCGTTCTCGTCGGTGAAGTAAGGCGGCTCCTACTTCTCCCGGAAGGCGCGCATCAGCTGATCGTGCAGCGGGCGCACGAGGTAGGACATCACGGTGCGAGGGCTCGTCTGCACGAAGGTCTCCACCGGCATGCCCGGCACCAGCCGCAGCCCTCCGAGGCGCTTCATCTCCTCGGGCGGGATCTTGACGTGGATCGTATAGAAGCTGACGGCGGTCTTTTGGTCCTGGCTTACGTCGGCCGAAACGTGGCTCAGCTCCCCGTTCAGCTCCGGGGTCGTGCGCTGGTTGAAGGCCGAGAACCGCAGAACCGCGCGCTGCCCGACATGCAGTTGGTCGATCTGCTGCGGCTCGACCTTCGCCTCGACACGGAGAACGTCGGCCTCGGGCACGATGAGCATGATCGGCTCGCCCTGCGCCGTGATCACCCCGCCGACCGTGTGAACGCTCATCTGGTGGACCAAGCCGTCCTGCGGCGCCCGGATGTCCACCCGCTTCAGCTGGTCCTCGGCCGCCACCTTGCGTTCCACGAATTCGGATACGCGGCCGCGGATCTCGGCCAGCTCCTTCCCGACCTCGGAGCGCATCTCCTGATCGATCTGCAGGATTTGCAGCTCGGTCTCGACGATCTTGCCCTTGGCCTCCGCGGTCGCGGCCACGAGCTGGCCGCGCTCGCCCTCGAGGCGCGCCGCGTCGCGTTGCAGGCTTGTGACCCGGTTGATCTGCACGAGCCCCTTTTTCCAGAGGTCGCGCACGCCCTCGAGTTCGGGCTGGATCAGGTCGATCTCGGTCTGCTTCGCGCGGGTCTGCTGAACCAGCCCGTCGATCTGCTGCTGAAGCTGCGCGGTCCGCTCGCGCAGCTGGGCGCGCTGCCCCTCGCGCGAGTTGCGGCGGATCTCGAAGAGCTTGGCTTCACCCGCGATCAGGCGTTCGACCTCGGGTGAGGTCTTGGCGCGTTCGAGCAGATCGGGGGGAAAGGTGATGGAGCTCGCGCCATCCCGCTCGGCCTCGTCCCGAGCCTGGCGGGCTGCGAGTTCGTCCAGGTTCTTGGTAACGATGGCGAGGTTGGCGCGCGTCACCGTTTCGTCGAGGCGCAGCAGGATGTCGCCCGCCTTGACGCGGTCACCGTCGCGCACCCGGAGCTCGCCGACGACGCCTCCGGTCGGGTGCTGGACCTTCTTCACGCTCGTGTCCACCACGAGCATGCCCTGCGCGATCACCGCCCCGGAGAGCTCCGTCGTCGCCGCCCAGCCGCCGACCCCGGCGACAAGGAAGGCCGCAACAGCGATGCCGGCGGCAAGGTGACGCCGGATGGAGCGGCGGGTGCTATCGAACGATGTCATCCCCGCACCTGCCCTTCACCCACGACGCGAAGCGCCCCCGGGGCACCTCCGTCGCCGGCCGCTGCCGGGCGCTGCGGCCCACGCATGAGCTTGGCGAGAATCTCCTCCTTCGGGCCGAAGCCCTGGACCCGGCCGTCGGCCAGGACCAGCATCTTGTCGACGCCCGCCAGCGCGCTCGGCCGGTGCGCAACCACGATCGGGATGCCGCCGCGCCTGCGGACGCCGACGATGGCCTCCGTCAAGGCCTGCTCCCCCTCGGCGTCGAGGTTCGAGTTCGGCTCGTCCAGGACCACCAGGAACGGTTCGCCATAAAGCGCCCGGGCGAGCGCGATGCGCTGGCGCTGACCGGCGGACAGCATGGCTCCGCCCTCGCCGATCTGGGTCTCGTAGCCCGCGGGCAGGCGAAGAATGAGATCGTGGACGCCCGCCGACTTCGCGGCCTGGATGATCGCCGCCGAGTCGGCATCCGCCTGGAAGCGGGAGATGTTTTCAGCCACCGTTCCGGCAAACAGCTCGACGTCCTGCGGCAGATAGCCGACATGCCGCCCCAACTCGTCCGAGGACCACTGGTCGAGCGCGGCGCCGTCGAGCCGGACCTTGCCGCGCACGGGCGCCCAGACGCCGACGATCGCCCGCGCCAATGAGGATTTGCCCGAAGCGCTCGGCCCAATGATGCCGAGCCCCTGCCCGGCCGCGAGCGTGAAGCTGGCATCCGCGACGACCAGCCGCTGTGCCCCGGGAGGCGCCGCGGAGAGCGCTTCGACGGAAATGGAGCGCACCGGCGCCGGAAGCGCCATGCGGTTGTCCTCGGCCGGGAATGCCGCGAACAGGTCCCGCAACCGCCGCCAGCTCTGGCGCGCGGTGACGAAGCCCTTCCAGTTCGCGATCGCGAGTTCGACGGGAGCCAGGGCCCGAGCGGTCAGGATCGAACTGGCGATGATCGCGCCGCCGGTGACCTCCTGGCGGATCACCAGGTAGGCGCCCAGGCCCAGCACCGCGGATTGCAGCGCCATGCGGATCACCTTCGACGCGGCCCCGAGCCCTCCGGCGACGTCGGAGGTGCGCTGCTGGCTCGTCATGTAGCGGTCGTTGGCCTCGCCCCAGAGCGCACCCATGCGGCTGCGCATCCCCATCGCCTGGAGGACCTCGGCGTTGCGGCGGTTCGCCTCTGCCAGCGCCGTGCGCTTCTGGCCCAGGCTGACGGTTTCCTTCGCCGGGCCTCGCGTCTTGAACTCTGTCAGCAACGTGAGGCCGATCAGAACAAGCGCCCCAAGGAGCGCCGCCGTTCCGATCCAGGGATGGAACAGAAAACAGATCGCGAGATAGAGCGGGATCCAGGGAAGATCGAAAAACGCGGACGGGCCGGTCCCGGACAGGAAGCCCCGAACGCCGTCGAGATCGCGCAGGGGCTGCAGCCCATCACCCGTCTGACGCGAACGGAGTGGCAGGTGCGACAATGTCTCGTGAACGCGGCCGCTCAGCGAGTTGTCGAGTCCCGCTCCGATCCGGACCAGAACGCGCCCACGGAGGACGTCGAGCACCCCCTGGAAGGCATACATCGCAAGCGCGAGGACCGAGAGCCCGACCAGCGTGGGCACGCTACGGCTCGGGATGACCCGATCGTAGACCTCGAGCATGTAGAACGAGCCGGTGAGGTAGAGGATGTTGATCGTCGCGGTGATCAACCCAATGCCAATGAACGCGCCGCGGGCGAAGCGCAGTGCTGGCGTGAGCGCACTCGCAGCGCCCCGTGCCGGCCCCCCCATTGCAAACCCCCAGCAACCCGCGCCCGTTTAGTGACCGGATTTGTGGCACGACGAAGACGTATCCTGCTCAGGACAGGCTAGTGAAGCAAGCTTCACGTCCTTTGCAGACAATCTTTCGCAGGAAGCAGGTTTCGCGCGTGTTTCAAAATCCGCGTCAAGTCGACGCGGTGCTTTGAGACAGCTTGGCTGGGAGAGGTGCAGTCATCCGGCCGCGCGACGCTTGACCGGCCGCGCAGCCCGCCACCCGCGGGCTTGTTCACCATGGGAGCAAAAAGCAAGACCGACCGAAGCGGCCGGCCCCCATTTCCTCAGCGCGGAGCCAAGATCATGACCATCTGCCGACCTTCGAGCGCCGGCTCGCTCTCGACCTTCGCCAGTTCAGCGGTTTCCGCCTTGACGCGCTCGAGGAGCTTCAGGCCGAGATCCTGGTGCGCCATCTCACGGCCACGGAAGCGCAGGGTGACCTTTACCTTGTCGCCCTCTTCGAAGAACCGCTGCACGGCCTTCATCTTCACTTCGTAGTCGTGCTTGTCGATGCCCGGACGGAGCTTGATCTCCTTGACCTCGACGGTCTTCTGGCGCTTGCGGGCCTCGGCTTGCTTCTTCTGTTCGAGGAAGCGAAAGCGGCCGTAGTCGAGCAGCTTGCAAACCGGTGGCACGGAGTTGGGAGCGATCTCAACGAGATCGAGACCTGACTCTTCGGCGATCTTCAGCGCATCGAAGAAGGGCACGACCCCACGGTTCTGTCCGTCCTGGTCGATCAACTGCACGTCGCGCACACCGCGGATGTCGCGATTGGCGCGCGGTCCCTCCTTCTGCGGAACCGGCATGGCTCTCATGGGTCTGCGAATGGGGCAACTCCTCTGGCAATTTCAGTAGGCAGCCGCACTGGTTAGGCGTGAGCGCAGACGCTGCCATCAACGTCATGTGGCGACTCGCCGCGAGGAGTCAATCCGCCTGAAGGCGAAGCAGAGGGTAAGATTGACGCTTGATGACAGCGACAGGTCGCGGCTCACGCCACGGCGAGGCCGAAGCGCGCCGCCGTTGCCGCGATGGCGTCCCAGGTTCCCTGTGGCAGAGGAACCCCGTTTGCCAGACGCTCCGCCCGGGTTCGACGCTCCGGATCGCCCGGTACCATGACCTCCTGGCCGGGCTCGGCCGGGCGCGCGCTGCGCAGCCATGACACAAATGTGCCGGCCTCGGAGGCCATATCCTCCTTGGAGCCGAACG
>JAQGJZ010000122.1 GCA_028290385.1 Enterovirga sp. | reverse complement strand
ATCCAGGGATTGAAGTTCCTCGCCTCGAGCATGAAGGCGATGAAGGACCGGCAGGTGTTCGGGTACTTGGTGAAGGCGAAGGTCAGAATCGGGAACGAGAGGTGCAGCTCCGTCGGCTTCCCGACCGGGCCGACCGGCATGTAGGCGTGGTTCATGTCACCTGCGATCTGCGGGTTCTCGCGCTTCGCAGTGACATAGATCGAGATGCCGTTGTTGGTGCAGTAGAGGTCGCCCGACAGGAAGGCCTTGTTGTTTGAGGAGTCGTTCCAGGAGGCCGTGCCCGGGATGAAGGTCTCGTACAGCGCCTTGCCGTATTCCATGGCCTTCGCGGTCTCAGGCGAGTTGATGACCACCTTGTCGTTCTGATCGACGAGGTTGCCGCCATGGCTCCAGAGCAGCCAGTGCATCCAGCCATTCGCATCGCCTGAGGCGTGGCCGAACGCCATGCCGGCCGGCGTCTTGTTGGCGGCCATCGCCTTGCAATACTCGAGGAAGCCCGCCGTATCCTTCGGCACTTCCTTGAAGCCGGCCTTCTCGGAGGCCGAGATCCGGTAGTTGAGAAGCGATCCGGTCGTTGCGATCGGGATGCAGATCCACTTGTTGCCCGACTTGCCGTAGCGCTCGCCCGCCGCCAGCCAGCCGCCATGTGCCTTGGCGAGGTGGTCCGCGACGTCGGTGACGTCGAGGCACTTTTCGGGGAAGAGGTGCGGGAGCGAGTAGAGCCCCCAGACCATGTCGAGCCCCTGGCCGGTATTGGCGACCACGGAGGCCTTGGGCTGGATGTCGTCGTAGGATTCGTTGGTGACGTTGATCTTGACGTTGTTCGCCTGCTCGAAGGCGGCGACGAGCTTCATGAACTGGACGTCTTCCGCCTCGACGAAGCGCTTCCAGCGCAGCAGATTGATGTTGGCCCCCGCCTCGGGCTTCCAGGGCGATTGCTGCGCCCAGGCCTTGGCGAAATCGAGGAGCCCTGCACCGGCCGCAACGCCGAGCGTCGCGCCACCTTTGAGCATTGAACGTCGGTCCAAAGTCATCGCGTTTCGTCTCCCAGGAAGGTGTTTTGGGCCGGAGACCCCTTATGTGCCGGCCCTGCGGGGCCGGGTCGCAGCGCAGGCCGGATGCGGCGCTAGTGCGCGAGCCGCTGTCCGCTTTCCCGGTCGAAGAAATGCGCGGAGGCGGTGTCGGGACGAATGCGGATCGTCTCGCCGGGCTTCGGCAGGACGCGCTCGCGAAACACGCAGGTGAGCTCCTGGCCACCGGCCTTCACGGCGAGAAGCGTTTCGGAGCCGGTCGGCTCGACCACCACGACCTCGACCGGCACCCCGTCATCCGCGACGCGGAAATGCTCCGGCCGGACGCCGAGCGTCAAAGCCCGGCCGTCGGAGGCCACCGGCGCGTTCTGGCCGAGCGGGATCGTGACCCCGCCGTCCGACACGAACGTAGCCTGCCCGTTGGCCTGGATCCGGCCGTTGATGAAGTTCATGGCCGGAGAGCCGATGAAGCCCGCCACGAACAGGTTGTGCGGCCGGTCGTAGAGCTCCAGGGGTGCGCCGATCTGCTCGACCACGCCGTCGTGCATGACCACGATGCGATCGGCCATCGTCATCGCCTCGATCTGGTCGTGCGTGACATAGACCGTGGTGGTGCGCAGCCGCTGGTGCAGTTCCTTGATCTCGGTCCGCATGGCGACGCGGAGCTTGGCGTCGAGGTTGGAGAGCGGCTCGTCGAAGAGAAAGACCTGCGGGTCGCGCACGATCGCGCGCCCCATCGCGACACGCTGGCGCTGCCCGCCCGAAAGCTGGCGCGGATAGCGCTCGAGCAACGCCCCGAGGCCCAGGATGGAGGCCGCCTTGGCCACGCGGGCCTCGATCTCGGATTTGGGCGCCTTCCGCAGCTTGAGCGAGAAAGCCATGTTCTCGCGCACGGTCATGTGTGGGTAGAGGGCGTAGTTCTGGAACACCATGGCGATGTCCCGTTCCTTCGGCGGGACGTCGTTGACGACCCTCTCGCCGATGCGGATCTCCCCGCCGGAGATGTTCTCAAGTCCGGCGATCATGCGCAGCAGAGTGGATTTGCCGCAGCCGGAGGGTCCGACCAGGATGACGAATTCGCCGTCCTGAATGTCCACGGAGACGCCATGAATGACGCGCGTCGAGCCGAAGGCCTTCTGCACGTCGCGGATCGCGACCGATGCCATGCCACCTCCCTCGTGGAGGGCTGGTTCGTGCCGCCCTTCCTTCATGCTGGCGTAGCACAGGCCGCTCGGGCTCCGGAAGCCGGACCGGGCTCATGCTTTCGGACGCCCTCGGGCCTCTGGCCGGCGGCTTAACCCTAAGGGGACCTTTGCGCAGGGCGAGCGCCCGCCCGGCATCCCTCTCGCGCACCGGACCGTATGAGCTCCGCTTCCGTCCCCTTTTCGGACGGTCGGGGGGCGATCGGTTCCCAAAACGGAGCGGCAACGCCTCCGGAGCATCGAGAGACGGTCCCGAGATGAAACACGCCACCTCCCGCATGCTGTTTTCGTATTGGGACGGCTTGCGCGGCGAACGCGCCGCGCCGGAGCGGTCTCAGGTCGAGCCCGGCAAGATCCGCCACATCCTGGCGGACACCTTCATCCTGGGCATCGAAGCCGACGGCCAGGCGACGTTCCGACTTGCCGGGACTCGCGTTTGCGCGCTGTTCGGGCGCGACCTCAAAGGCGTCAATTTCGCCGACCTCTGGCCGGCGGATCGCCGGGCGGAGGCGGATCAGTTGGTCGACCTCGTGGCGAACGACACCGTCGGCACGCTCGCCGGGATCACGGGCGAGACGGAGTTCGGCTCCGTGATCAGCCTCGAACTCCTTCTGCTGCCGCTGCGGCATTGCGGTGCCCCGAACCGTCGGGCGCTGGGCGCCCTCTCACCCGGTGCGGTGCCGTCCTGGCTCGGGCTGACCCCGGTCCACCTGCTCGAGCTGCGCTCGCTGCGCGTGGTGGGCAACTCCCGCCCGCTTCGGCCGGGGATCGGCGATATCGGCCCATTGGCCGCCGCCAAGCGCCATCGCCTGGTCCTGCTCGACGGTGGGTTGAACAAGTAGAACCCGCCCCGTTCAGGCGCATAGGCCCGCCGGATATGTACGCGGTCAGTCCAACAGGCTCTTTCAAGCCAGCGTTAACACTGGCCGGGTATCTTGCGGACGGTGTGTAGGATCGATCCTTCGAGATGAGCGCATTGCAGGCGGCAGCGCCCCGGCTTCAGACTCGCCCGCTTGAGCGCCGTCGGCATCAGCGCGTCCTCGTGTCTTTGCTTGGCCGCTACATGCTTGCGGATCGCAAGGAATATCCCTGCCAGACGGTCGACATGTCGCCCGGCGGCGTGCTGCTGACCGCACCCGTCAAAGGTCAGATCGGCGAGCGCGTGGTCATGTACCTCGAGCATGTCGGCCGCATCGAGGGCGAGATCAAGCGCCATACCCAGCAGGGCTTTGCGATCGGCATCCAGGCGACGCCCCGCAAGCGCGACAAGCTCGCCTCGCAGCTGACGTGGCTTGCGAACCGGACGACCCTCGGCCTGCCCGAGGATCGGCGCCACGAGCGCATCACGCCGCGCGTGCTGACAAGCGTCATGAAGCTGGAGAACGGACGCGAGATTCCGGCCCGCATCATCGACATCTCGATGTCCGGCGCCGCCATCGCGCTCGATTTCAGGCCGCCGCTGGGCACCGGGGTCACGATCGGCAGCACGAACGCCAAGGTCGTGCGCCACTTCCAGAACGGCGTCGCGATCGAATTCCGGCTGCCGCTCTCACCCGACCGGTTCGACGAGAACATCATTCTCTGACGCGGGATCGAGGCCGGGGTCGCCCCTGGCCAGCGCCCGGCCCCAAGTGGGCCGGGGCACACGGCGCCTTCTGCACGACGATCATCGAAGTCGCCTGGTCCGCTCGCGCGGGCGACGCGCGCCTGCGCGTTTGCGCGCCCTGCCTCAAATGCCTGCGAACAGAAACCGTCAAATTGTTCGCATCGCGGGAGGATGGAATTGGGCACGTGATCTGTCGCGCTTTGCGAAGATCCAGATGCATCAAATTGCAGATATCCGCTTCAGCTCGGATGTATAGGGACACGGCATGTTGCTCCTCGGGACAGGGGCAACAACATGTTTTTCAAGAAGCTGGGGAGCTTGATCATCGCCGTAGGCTTCTGCGGCCTCGCGGCATCTGCTTCCGCTCAGACGCTTGCAGCGCTGCCGCGTGAGGCGGAGCCGATCGCCAGCGTCGGCGAAGCCCGCCCGCTCCCGGCCTGGACCGAGTTCTGCCGGACCTACGCGGCCGAATGCGCCGTCGATCGCAACGAGCCCGCGCAGGTCACGCTCACCCCGAAGACCTGGCAGCTTCTCGCCGCCGTGAACCGGAAGGTGAATGGCACGATCAAGCCGATGCTGGATGCCGACCACTGGGGGGTGGCGGACCGGTGGGACCTGCCCACGGACGGCTACGGCGACTGCGAGGACTTTCAGCTGCTCAAGCGCAAGATGCTCGTCGAAGCCGGCCTGCCGCGCCGGGCGATGCGCATGACCGTCGTGATCGACGAGAAGAACGAGGGTCACGCCGTCCTCGTGGTGCGCACGAACCAGGGCGACTTCACGCTCGACAACAAGACCGACGAGGTCCTGCCCTGGTCGGAAACGGGCTACATTTTCGTGAAGCGCGAAAGCCAGGACGAGATCGCCTGGGTTTCGCTGGGCCGGGCCACCTCCCCGACCGTCACGGCCAACCGCCGCTGAATTACGGGATCGCGGACCGGCCTGTCCCCCCGCCCCCCAGGGCCGGCATCGCGGCGGGGCTGGCTCTTCGGGGCCAGCCCCGTGTCCTTGGAACAACGGCCGGCACCGTCGTTAACGAAGCTTTAACAATCAGCTTGAGGCTACCGGCACCCTCGTGGCACCTTTGGTTAATCAAAGGTAAACGGGGCGGCGGTGATGCGGAAGGGCGGGGTCGAGGCACGGAATGGTCGTGTCCTCTTGAAGAGCCTCGCCGGGGCGGCAGCGCTGCTCGGCCTCGTTGCGACGGCGGGCACGGCCTCGGGCCAGACCCTCGCGTCGCTCCCGAATGCCGCTTCCATCGGCAAGGTGGAATCCGTCGGCACGGCGCGCCCTGTCCAGGGCTGGGTCAAGTTCTGCGACCGCTACCCCGGCGAATGCGATCTCAATTCGGCCGAAGCGGCGACGATCCCGCTGAACAGCCGCAACTGGAAGGCCCTCAACACGGTCAATCGCAAGGTCAACACCACCATCAAGCCCCGCACCGACATGGAGCATTGGGGCGTGGTCGACCGGTGGGACCTGCCCGAGGACGGCGCCGGCGATTGCGAGGACTTTCAGCTCCTGAAGCGCAAGATCCTCGTCGAGCAATACGGGCTGCCGAAGCGCGCCTTTCGCATGACGGTCGTGATCGACGAGCAGGGCGAAGGCCATGCCGTCATGATGGTTCGGACCGACGAGGGCGACGTCATCCTGGACAACAAGCGGTCGGTGATCCTGCCCTGGCACGAGACCGGCTATATCTTCGTCAAGCGCGAAGGCCAGGACGGGCGCGACTGGGTTTCGCTCGGCGAGCAGACCTCCCCGACGACGACCGCCAACCGCTGACGATCCGGGGGCGCCCGCTGTTGCGCGGGCCCGACTGACACGACCCAAAACTGCGGCCCGCGCCGCAGCGATGTCGCGGCCGGGCGCGCCTAGCCGATCCGCTTCAGCCCCGCCGCGTAGCGGCGCCAGTTCCTGACATAATGCTCGGCCGTTCCGGCCAGCCGCGCGACCGCGGCGTCGTCGAGTTCGCGGACGGCGCGGGCCGGGGCCCCGACGATTAGGGATCGTTCCGGAAAGCTCTTGCCTTCGGTTACGAGCGCGTTCGCGCCGACCAAA
>JAQGJZ010000108.1 GCA_028290385.1 Enterovirga sp. | reverse complement strand
TGGCAAGCGACGCTGCGTGCCGTCGACGGCGCGACCACCGCGAGCGTTCCGGCCCAGCTCGCCCGGCTTCCGGCCGATGCGACGCACCTCGTGCTCAGCGTCGGCGGCAACGACGCGCTCGGCTATTCCGGCGTGCTCGGGCGGCCGGCGCGCTCCGTCGCGGAGGCGCTCGAGCTGCTCGGCGAGGTGAGCCGGCGCTTCGAGGCGGAGTACCGCGCGATGCTGAAGGGCGTGCTCGCGCGCGGCCTGCCGACGGCCATCTGCACGATCTACAACCCGAACTATCCGGACCCCGTGCGGCAGCGGGTGACGGTCGCGGCCCTGGCCTTCATGAACGACCCGATCGTCCGGATCGCGGCCGAGACGGCGCTGCCGCTGATCGACCTCAGGCTGATCTGCACCGAGCCGGCCGATTACGCCAACCCGATCGAGCCGTCGTCACGCGGCGGCGAGAAGATCGCCGCGGCGATCAGCGCGCTGGTGCTGAACCACGATTTCCGCAGCGGCCGCGCCGTCCTGATGCGCTGAGCCGCTCAGCTGTCGGCGCGGGGTAGGAGCTTGCCGGTTTCGAGAAAGCGCACCGGGTTCACGGGCTCGCCGGCCACCCGCGTCTCGTAATGCAGGTGCGGGCCGGTGGAGCGGCCGGTGGATCCCGTCAGCCCGACCGGCTGGCCGGCCCGGACCGTTTCGCCGGGCGCGACCAGGAAGCGGGCCAGGTGGCCGTAGCGCGTGGTCACGCCGTTGCCGTGGTCGATCTCGACCATGTTGCCGTAGCCGCCCGAATACTCGGCCGCGACCACGCGGCCGGGGCCGGTGGCGCGCGCCGGCGTGCCGTTCTCGGCGCGGAAATCCAGCCCCGTATGCAGCGCCGGCCCGCGCGTAAACGGGTCGAACCGCGTCCCGAATGTGCTCGTCTGCTCGGCTTCGCCCTCCAGCGGCTGCCCGAGCGGCAGGCTGCGCGACAGGCCGTCGAGCCGCCGGATCTCGGCGAGGCTCGCACCGAGATCGGCGAACAGGTAGCCGATCGGCCCCGAGCCGGGCTTCAGCTCGACCGGAACCAACGGGCCGCCTTGCGCGCGCTCGTCCCGGGTCCGGGCCGCGAGGTCGAGCCCGGTCGCGTCGAGGATGGAGCGGATCTGCGTCAGCCGGGTGCGGGCGGCCCGGCCGACCGCACGGACGAGCTCGACCTCCTCGCCGGAAGCGCGCTCCAGATCCGCCTCGATGCGGGACAGGCGGTCGCGCGGGCGGGGCGCTTGGTCAGTGTCCGGCCCGTCGTTGCGGAGGCGCAGGTTCACCTCCGGGAGCGGCAGGCGCTTCGAGGCGCTGGCCGCGTCGGGCGTGCCGATGCGGACCGTGACGGCAGGCGCCGCGCCCGCGAGCCCCGCCTGCTCGGCCGCGCTGCGCAGCCAGGTCTGCCGGGCTTCGATCTCGGCCTGCCGGACCGCGACGGCCGACAGGCGGGCATCCACGGTGCGGCGTTCGACGAGGTTTTGGGTCACCTCGCGCTCGATCTGGGCGGACAGATGCGCGATCCGGTCCTCGTAGGCGTAGCGCATCTCCGTTTCGCGCACGAAGACCCGCTGGGCGAGCTCGTCGCGCGACGCGATGTACCAGGTCGTCGCCCCGGCCCAGGTCAGCGCCAGGGTGGCCGCGAGGCCGGCCCCGATCAGGGTGCGCCGGCGTAGATGAACGATGCCGCCGGCCGCCGGCGGCGTCGGCTGGGCGCGATGATGTCGATGAAGCGCGTCAGGGCGCATCGGCAGGACCGTCGGTGAGAGACGGTCGCATCACACCCGATTAGGGTTAAGGATCCGCGAAATCGCGTGCGCTCAGAGGGCGCGCACGGCCTCCAGCACCTCCTGCGCATGGCCGGGCACCTTCACCTTCGGCCAGATCCGGGCGATGCGGCCGTCTGCGTCGATGAGCACGGTGGTGCGTTCAACGCCCATGTACTTGCGCCCGTACATGCTCTTCTCGACCCACACCCCGTAGGCCTGCAGCGTGTCCTTGGTCTCGTCGGACGCGAGGGTGAGGTCGAGCCCGTATTTGCCGGCGAACTTGTCGTGCTTCTTCGGGCTGTCGGGCGACATGCCGATCACCTCGGCGCCGGCGGCTGCGAACTCCGCCTTCAGCGCGTTGAACTCCTGCGCTTCCTGGGTGCAGCCGCTCGTGTCGTCCTTGGGGTAGAAGTAGAGCACGACCTTGCGGCCGGCGAGGCCGGCGAGCGACACGGTCGTCGCACCGCCTCCCGGAAGCGTGAATGCGGGCGCCGGGGCACCGATCTCGAGCGGCATGCGTCGCCTTCCTTTCGTCCTAATAGCGGGGTTAAGTGGATCGTTCTCGCCGGTCGTGATGACCTGGCTGAAGAAGCTGTTTCCTAATCCAAGCTAGGCTGTCCTCCGAATCGCGGACGGCTGAGCCGGGCGACTGTCTTTGTTCGAGGGTGGATGAAGCTGCTCGCCACTGAGGAGGCAAGAGGCCGCAAGCGCGACGGGCGCTGGCGCCGCGTCGTTCGCCGCACCTTTTATGTGAAGCTCGCGGTCGCCTTCGGCCTGCTGCTCGTTCTGTCAGCCTTCTATCTCCGGCTCGTCGCCGGGCCCGTGAGCCTCGCCGAGCATTCCGAGCGGCTCGGGTCGGCGCTGGCCGCGCGCATCGGCCCGGGCTGGCGCGTCGAGCTCACCGATACGGTGATCGAGCTGCAGCAGGGAAAGCCGGCGGTCCGCACCTCGGGCCTCGAGATCCGCAATCCCGCCGGCCAGCTCGTCGTCAGGGCGCCCTACGCGATCGTCAGCATCGACCCGACCTCGTTGATCTTCGGGGTGGTCGCCCCGCGGGAGATCGAGCTGCGCGACCTGCAACTCGTTGCCCGCATCGCGCGGGACGGCAGCCTGTCGGTCGTGCCGCCGGCGGATGCGGCCTCGGCCGAGCCCGGCGCTGCTGCGGCGAATGCGGCCCAGGAGGCGCTCCCCGCCGCCGGATCGCCGTCCCGGGTGTCGCGGGCCATCGTGTCGCTGCTCGCGCCGGTGCTCGGCCGCTCCAGCCTGATCAGCGCCCTCGACCGGGCGTCCGTCGCCAATGCCCGGCTGACCGTGCTCGGGGCCGATGGCCGCGAGCGGGCCGCTTTTACGCGCGTGAATGCGTTGTTCGACCGGGCCGAGAGCGGGCGCCGCCGCATGTCGGTCGCGCTCGATGGGCCGGGCGGCGCCTGGCGCGTCAGCGGCGAGATCGGGGACACGGCAACCGGCCAGCAGGCCGAACTCGAAGGGGTCGGCATTCCGCTGTCCGACGCCCTGCTGCTGACGGGATTGTCGAGCCTGCCGGCCGCGGGCGAGATGAAGCTGTCGGCCGACCTGAAGCTGTCCGGCGTCGTTTCGGCGTCCCTGGCCGAGGGTCGCCTGACCGAATTCGGCGGTCGCTT
>JAQGJZ010000099.1 GCA_028290385.1 Enterovirga sp. | reverse complement strand
TCCGCCGGCGCGAGCGCTGGTGCGTCATGGGCGTGAACGGCGCCGGCAAGTCGACGCTGCTGAAGCTCGTGACCGGCTCGACCGAGCCGGATGCCGGCAACGTCGCGATCGGGGCGAGCGTGAAGCTCGGCTATTTCGCGCAGCACGCCATGGACCTGCTCGAGGGCGAGCGCACCGTGTTCGAAACGCTGGAGGATGCGTTTCCCCAGGCCGGGCAGGGATCCCTGCGGGCGCTGGCCGGGTGCTTCGGGTTTTCGGGCGACGACGTCGAAAAGCGCTGCCGCGTGCTCTCGGGCGGCGAGAAGGCGCGGCTCGTCATGGCCAAGATGCTCTACGATCCGCCGAACTTCCTGGTGCTCGACGAGCCGACCAACCACCTCGACATCGTCACCAAGGAGATGCTGATCGGGGCGCTCTCGAACTACGAGGGCACGATGCTGTTCGTCAGCCACGACCGGCATTTCCTGGCCGCGCTGTCCAACCGCGTGCTGGAGCTGACCGACGAGGGGCCCCACCTGTATGGCGGCGGCTACACCGAATACGTCGCCCGCACCGGCCAGGAAGCGCCGGGCCTGCGGCACTGAGCCTGCGGCGGCCTCACAGCCGCCTCAGCAGCGCCTGCGCGGCGAGCGGGTTCTTCACCTTGTCGCCCGCGATGAAGAACACGAAGACGTCGCGCGGCCGCGTCTCCGGCCGCTCCGCCGACAGTGATGGCAGCGCCGCCGGCATCTCGCCGCGCTCCCATTGCCTGGCCCGCTCCGCCCAGAGGTCGAGCTCGGCCGGCGGGTACCCCTCGGGCTCCGCCTCGCGCGAGCGCTGCAGCCGGGCATAGACGAAATCGCCGACCGGATCGGGGATCGCCGGATAATCCTCGGATTCCGCGAACACGGCCGGCACGGCGTGCCGCCGCAGCACCTCCACCAGGTCGGGCGTGACGAAGCTTTCGTGCCGCACCTCGAGCGCGTGCCGCAGCAGGCGCCCGCCGCGCTCCTTCGGCAGCAGCCTCAGAAAGGCGTCGATGTCCTCAGGCTCGAAGCGCTTGGTCGGCGCGAGCTGCCACAGCAGCGGCCCGAGCTTGTCGCCGAGCTCCAGCACGCCGGAGCCGAGAAAGCTCTCGACCGCGGGCCCGGCCTCGGCGAGCCGCTTGCGGTTGGTGACGAAGCGGTGGCCCTTCACGGAGAACACGAACCCGTCCGGCGTCTCCGCGGCCCATTTGCGAAAGCTCTCGGGCGATTGCGTGCGGTAGAAGGTGCCGTTGATCTCGATGGCCGTGAGGTGCCGGCTGGCATGCTCCAGCTCGCGGGCATGCGGCAGGCCCTTCGGGTAGAACGTCCCGCACCAGGGCGCGAAGGTCCACCCGCCAACCCCGACCTTGATCATCCGCAGCCTCCGGCGCCGGCCTGCCCGGTGCCGCATGGTGCAGCGGGCAGGGCCGGGCGGCCACCCGGTTTCGGCTCAGAGCGCGTCTTCGATCGGCTTCGCCTCGACGCGCTCGGCCGATTTCACCGGATGCGCCAGCGCCGCGTTGAGCTGGTCGCGGTCGAGCTCGCCCTCCCAGGCCGAGACGACCACGGTCGCGACCCCGTTGCCGACGAGGTTCGTCAGCGCGCGGCACTCGCTCATGAACTTGTCGATGCCGAGGACCAGCGTCATCGCGGCGACCGGGACGGGGTTGTTCGGGATGGCCGCAAGCGTCGCGGCGAGCGTGATGAAGCCCGCGCCGGTGACGCCCGAGGCGCCCTTCGAGGTCAGCATCGCGACCAGGATGATGGTCGCGTATTGCCCGAAGGAGAGGTCCGCCCCGACCGCCTGCGCCAGGAACAGGGTCGCCAGCGTCATGTAGATGTTGGTGCCGTCGAGGTTGAAGGAATAGCCCGTGGGGATCACCAGCCCGACCACGGATTTGGAGGCGCCGAGCCCCTCCATCTTCTTCATCATCTGCGGCAGCACCGATTCCGACGACGAGGTGCCGAGCACGATCAGGAGCTCGTCCTTGATGTAGGCGATAAAGCGCAGGATCGAGAAGCCGGCCCACCAGGCGATGCCGCCCAGCACCACGAGCACGAAGAACAGGCTCGTGATGTAGAAGGTGAGAACGAGGCCGAGCAGGTTGCCGAGGCTGGCGAGCCCATACTGGCCGACCGTGAAGGCCATCGCCCCGAAGGCGCCGATCGGCGCCAGCTTCACGACAAGGCCGATTATCCGGAAGAATATCTGGCCCATCGTCTCGATGGCATGGTTGATCTGCTGCGTGCGCTCGCCGAGCTGCAGCACCACGACGCCCGTCAGGATCGAGACCAGCAGCACCTGCAGCAGGTCGCCGCCCGCGAAGGCGTCGAAGAAGCTCTTCGGGATCAGCGCCATGATGTGGGCGACGAAGGAATCCTTCTCGGCCGCCGCTGCGTAGCCCGCGACCGCCTTCGGATCGAGCGTCGCCGGGTCGGCCCCGAAGCCGCGGCCCGGCTGCACGACCTCGCCCACGACCACGCCGACCAGCAGCGCGAACGTGGACGCGACCTCGAAATAGATCAGCGCCTTGAGGCCCACGCGGCCGACCTTCTTCAGGTCGCCCATGGACGCGATGCCGTGCACGATGGTGCAGAAGATCACCGGCGCGATCATCATCTTGATCAGCGCCACGAAGGCGTCGCCGAGCCACTTCATCGACTTCGCGACGTCGGGGTTCAACCAGCCGAGCAGAATTCCCAGCGCGATGGCAATCAGCACCTGCACATAGAGCTGGCGGTACCACGGTGTATGAACAGGAGAGGTGATGGCTGGCTGCATGACTAAACCTTAGACGCCGGCCGCAACCGACGGTTTTGGCGCATGTCACAGGACCGCAGGAGGGCGCCAAGCGGCATGAGCGCGCATGGGGCGGCTGCGGGGCGCAGGCGGCGCGCGCCTGGACCGGTTCGGGCGCGCTGGCGTTGAGGACCGGGCGGGCATAGGGGTGCAGTGCACAACCAGGAGGGCGCCATGGCGCTGAACGGGAAAGCGGCGGTCGTCACGGGGTCGACGAGCGGGATCGGGCTCGCCTATGCGCGGGCCTTCGCGCGGGAAGGCGCGCATGTTCTGCTCAACGGCTTTGGCGATCCCGACGCGATCGAGCAGGAGCGGGCCGCGATCGCGCGCGAGTTCGGCGTGACCGCGCTCTACTCGCCGGCCGACATGAGCAAGCCCGCCGAGATCGAGGCGATGATCCGCCAGGCCGAAACCGCGTTCGGGGCCGTCGACATCCTGGTCAACAACGCCGGCATCCAGCACGTCTCGCCGATCGAGGATTTTCCGGTCGAAAAGTGGGACCAGATCATCGCGATCAACCTGTCGTCGGCGTTTCACACCATCCGGGCGGCCGTGCCGGGCATGAAGCAGCGCGGCTGGGGCCGCATCATCCAGACGGCCTCGGCCCACTCGCTCGTCGCGTCGCCGTTCAAGGCCGCCTATGTCAGCGCCAAGCACGCCATTGCGGGCCTGACCAAGACCGTCGCGCTCGAGCTCGCCACGCACAAGATCACGGTGAACTGCATCTCGCCCGGCTATGTCTGGACGCCGCTGGTCGAGAAGCAGATCCCCGACACCATGAAGGCGCGCGGCCTGACGCAGGAGCAGGTCATCCGTGACGTGATCCTCAACGCGCAGCCGACCAAGGAATTCGTGACCGCCGACCAGGTCGCGGCGCTCGCCGTGTTTCTCTGCTCGGACGCGGCGGCCCAGATCACCGGCGCGAACCTCTCCATCGACGGCGGCTGGACGGCGGCATGAGCGGCCGGTCTGGCGAAGCCGGCCGCATTCTCGGCCTGGCCGGCCCGCGGGCCGAGAAGACGGTCTCCCTCGCGCTCCAGGGCGGCGGCGCGCATGGGGCCTTCACGTGGGGAGTGCTGGACAGGCTGATCGAGGACGGGCGGCTCGCCTTCGAGGCGATCACCGGCGCCTCGGCCGGTGCCATGAACGCGGTCATCATGACGGCCGGCTGGCAGGAGGGCGGGCCGGACGGGGCGCGCACCAAGCTCGAGACGTTCTGGCGCCAGGTGAGCCTCGGCGGCAACCAGAAGGACCCGCAGCGCCGCATCCTCGACCGCGTGATCGGGTTCTGGTCGCTCGCCGGCCGGGCTGAGAACCCCTGGCTCAACCTGTGGAAAGGCGCGCTCTCGCCGTATCTGTCGAACCCGCTCGACATCAACCCGCTGCGCGACGAGCTCGAGGCGGCGGTGGATTTCGCGCGGCTCCGCACGGCGGACGTCAAGCTCTTCATCGCCGCGACCTCGGTCTGGAGCGGGAAGATCCGGGTATTCGGCACCCAGGAGCTCACGGCCGCCCACGTCATGGCCTCGGCCTGCCTGCCGACGCTGTTCCGGGCGGTCGAGATCGACGGCGAGCCGTTCTGGGACGGCGGGTATTCGGGCAATCCGCCGCTCTACCCGATCTTCTACGCGGCGTGCTCGGACGACGTGCTGCTCGTGCAGGTGAACCCGACGGAGCGCCGGGAGACGCCCCGGACGGCAGCCGAGATCCAGAACCGGCTCACCGAGATCAACTTCAATTCCGGGCTGCTCCGCGAGCTGCGCATCATCGCCTTCGTGTCGCGGCTGATCGACGACGGGAAGCTGTCGCCCGAGGAATACAAGCGCGTGCTGATGCACCGGATCGACGGCGACGGCTTTCTCGACCGCTTCGCGGCCTCGAGCCGGCTGAACCCGGATTGGGACATGTTCGTGCAGCTGCGCGACCTCGGCCGCAGCGCCGCGGAGACCTGGCTCGCGCGGAACTACGACTCGGTCGGGCGCAAAAGCTCGCTCGACCTGAAGGCCGCCTACGCCTGAGCGGGCGGGCGCGCGCGGCCGTGCTCGACCGGGCTCTCGGACAGGCGCCAGAGGTCTGGATGGCCGGGGTCGCTGCGCAGGATCAGGGTCAGCTCGTGCTCCTCGACCACGCAGGCATGGCACTGATAGCCGTAATGCTCGCCGTCATCCGAGGTCATCGGCAGCGAACAGGTCAGGCAGGAAAGGCGCATCGTGCGGGCCGTGGGCATGGCGCGACCCTAGCCGACGCCCGGGGCGCGCCAAGGCCGGGCCCGGCCCTGTCCACAACGGCCCGGCGCGGCGGAGCGCCGCGGCGCGAACCGCCCCGATGCGGCAGAACGCGCGGGATGCGCGTTGGGGCACGTAGCCCTGCGAGGGCCGGGCCGTGTGCGAGGCGGGATGCAAAGGGACAGGGCCCGGTCGGGCGAGTGGGTTGCGGGGGGCGCGGCGGCGCCGCAGCTTTGGGGGGCGGC
>JAQGJZ010000068.1 GCA_028290385.1 Enterovirga sp. | reverse complement strand
GGGGCCGACGAGCGTCAGCTCCTTCACCGCATCGGCGTCGATGGTGACCGCATTGGTGACGCCCATCACTTCGGCGATGGAGGACGATTTCGGCACCATGGTCGGGTGCACGCGCTGCTCGATGCCCGTGGGACTGCGCTCGGCGACGCCGAGGAGCTTGATGCGGAAGCCAAGCTCGTCGGCCATCCGGAGGTCGAGCGGGGCGATCTTCTCGATGCCCTCGACATAGATCGATTCCGAGTCGATCTCCGTCCCGAAGGCCAGCGCGGTGAGCAGCGCGAGCTTGTGCGCCGTGTCGAAGCCGCCGATGTCGAAGGTCGGATCCGCCTCGGCATAGCCGAGCTTCTGCGCCGCCGCGAGGCAGGTCGCGAAGTCGAGCCCTTCGCTTTCCATGCGGGACAGGATGTAATTGCAGGTGCCGTTCAGGATCCCGTAGATCCGGGTGACCTGGTTTCCGGCGAGCGCCTCGCGCAGCGTCTTCACGATCGGGATGCCCCCGGCCACCGACGCCTCGAAGGCGAGCGAGACGCCCTTTTCCTCAGCCCGGCGGGCGAGATCGAGCCCATGACGGGCGAGCAGCGCCTTGTTCGCGGTCACGACATGCTTGCCGTGCGCGATCGCGGTCTCGACGACGGCCTTGGCCGGCCCGTCCGCGCCGCCCATCAGCTCGACGACGCAGTCGATATCCTCAGACCGGGCGAGCGCGACCGGATCATCGAACCAGCGGTACCGGGACATGTCGTGGCCACGGTCGCGGGTGCGGTCGCGGGCCGACACGGCCGTGACGCGGATCGGACGGCGCGCGCGCTCCGTGAGCGCGTTGTCCTGCCGGGCGATAATCTTGAGGGCCGAGGCGCCGACCGTGCCCAGGCCGGCCACGCCGACCCTGAACGGCTGCGCTTGCATGCGGTTCTCCTCAATGGGGCGGGCGCCTGATGGCGCGCCGCCGTCTTTAGGCGCGGCGGCGGCGGGTGTCGAGCACCGCGACGGCCCGCAGCCGCGATTGCGTCGCGTGGTAGCGGCGACGCCGAGGCCTTGTCGCCCTGCCCCGCCGGGCAGCGGTGTCCGACGGCAGCCGACCGCCGCCGGACGCGTGGCAGACCCTGCCCCGATTACTGCGCGGCAGCGCGCTTGCGCAAAACCATGTCGCCCCGGAACAGGAATTTCTGCGCACGCTTCGAGGTGTCGACCTCCGTGGTGAAGACGTTGCCCTTCGAATCCACCGCCAGGTTGTGCACCCAGTGGAACTGCCCGGCATTGCGGCCATTGCGGCCGAACGCGCCCAGCACCTCGCCGCTGTCGCGGCTAAGGGTGCGAACCTCGTTGTTCTCGCCGTCCGCGTTGATGAGGAGGCTCTCCTTCTCGTCCGGCCAGAGCGCCAGCTCCCAGACGGCGCCGTTGCCGCGGGTGCCCTTCTCGACGAAGAACTCCTTCACGAAGGTGCCGTCCTTCTGGAAGATCTGGACGCGGTTGCTGACCCGGTCGCAGACATAGACCAGCCCGTCCCGCGCCACCTGCACACAATGGACCGGGTTGCGGAACTGGGTCGGCGGCGTCTCACCCGGGCTGTACGCGGCCAGCTTCTGGTCCGTGGGTGGCTTGCCGTAGGCTCCCCACATCCGCTTGAAGGCGCCGGTCTCGGCGTCGAACACGATGATCCGCGTGTTGCCGTAGCCATCCGCGACGTAGAGTTCGTTCGAGGAGGCGTCGACCATCATGCCGGCAGGCCGCCCGAGGCGGCTCGTATCCAGGCTGTTGGTCTGCGGCCCCTGCTTGCCGATCTGCATGACGAACTTGCCGTCCTGCGTGAACTTCAGGATCTGCCCGTCCTGTTCGCCGTTCCCGGCGAGCCACACGAAGCCTTTGTGGTCGATGTGGATGCCGTGCTCGTTCTGGGGCCAGTTGTAGCCCTCGCCCGCGCCGCCCCAGCTCTTGATGAGGTCACCGGCCTGGTTGAACACCAGAACCGGCGGGGCCGGCTTGCAGCACTTGGAGCGCGGCGGGTCGAGGCTCGCGCCCTTCTCGTCATCGGTCAGCGTCTTGGGGCGCTGGACGACCCAGACGTTGTCCTCCGCATCGACGGCAACGCCGGCCGCCTGCCCCATCAGCCAGCTGTTCGGCAGAGGTTTCGGCCAGGCCGCATCCACCTCGAACTTCAGCGGCTCGGCCGCCTGGGCGCATGACCACGCGACGGCCAGACAGGCCGCCGCGAATGCAGGAGCTTTCATGGTTTCCTCCCCGACATGTTTGTCTTGGGAGGGCGATCATCGGGCGGTTGCGACCCGCCGGCCAGATGCGTCCGACGCGGGGGCCGGCATGCGTCGAGCACGCGGCCGCAGGGCGGAGGCGGGCGGATCAGATCCGTTCGCTGGCGATCCGGTCGGGCGAGCGCGGCTCCTTTTCGGTCACGAGCCCGGCCACGACCGAGAACAGCCCGAACAGGAGATGCGGCCAGAACACCCGGTCGGCGAAGCCGAACAGCCACGGCGAGGCTGCCAGGATCGCCCCGCCCGCGATGTCGAGGATCAGGTGCATCGGCACGGAGATGACGGGCAGCAGCCCGACCTCGTAATTCGTCAACAGGCTGTAGAGGATGGCCCCGACCCCGAAGACCCACGCCACATAGGTCGCCGGCCCGTTATCGGCGAAGCCGAAGACCCATGGCGCCGTGCCGACGAGCAGCCCCCACAGGTAATCGACGAGCCCGTGAATCCGGGTCGGAATGAACCGCATGCCACCCTCCTTGCAACGAGGGCAGAACAGGGAGCCGGAAGCGGCGTTCCGCGCCGTCCGGCATGGAACGGATCAGGCTCGGAAGAAGCCGTCAAAGCGCTGGAGAACCGCCTCGGGCGCCTCCTCCGCAAGGTAGTGGCCGGACGGAACCGGACCGCCCGTGACCTCGCCCGCGCAATACCGTCCCCACAGGTCCAGGGGCTCGTACCAGGTGCCGATCCGTCCCGCTCCGCCCCACAGGACGAGCAGCGGGCACCGGACCTTCTGGCCCGCCGCCCGGCTCGCCCGGTCATGCTTCAGGTCGATCGTGGCCGCCGCGCGATAATCCTCGCACATGCCGACGATCGCGGCCGGATCGCGCGCGGCCGCAAGGTAATCCGCGAGCGCTTCGGGGGCGAAGAAGCCCGGCCCCTTCGGCTCGCGCGAGGTGTGCGCGCGCCACCAGGTCTCGGGCGCGGCATTGATCAGGCTTTCGGGGAACGGATGCGGCTGGGCGAACCAGAACCAATGGTAGTAGCCGAGCGCGAAGCTCATGTCGGCGCGTTCGAAATGTTCGAGCGTCGGCACGATGTCGAGCACGGCCAGCCTGTCGACCCGGTCCGGATGGTCGAGCGCCAGCCGGTGCGCCACCCGTGCGCCACGATCGTGGCTGCCGACCTGGAAGCGCTCGTGGCCCAGGGCGGACATGAGTTCCACCATGTCCCGCGCCATCTCGGTCTTGGCATAGGGCGCGTGGCCGGGTGTGGCCGGTGGCTTGAACGAGCCGCCATAGCCGCGCAGATCCGGGCAGACCACGGTGAAGCGCCGCGCCAGGGCGGGCGCCACCGCGTGCCACATCGCGTGCGTCTGCGGGTTGCCGTGCAGCAGGAGGAGCGGCGGGCCGGCCCCGCCGATCCGCACGCGCAGCGCACCGTCCCGGACGTCGACGGAGCGGAGATCGAACCCGTCAAAGAAGGGCATGCGCTGCTCCCCTGGCCGGCTCAGCCCTTGTAGGTGCCGGCAACCTTTCCGAGCGTGCGGGTCGTGCAAGTGCAAGGGCCACCGGTCGCGGCCGCGGCGGAAGCCTTCGGGACCCAGCACACGAGCTTCGGGGTCACGCAATTCGCCCCGGCCTGGAAGGGCGAGCGGCCCCGCTCCCGGCCGTGGAGGCGCCGGAGCTCATGGTAGCGCCGCATCGACCCGTCGGGCTTTGGGCTCGCCGCCACACGGGCGGGCGCCGAGACGTCCGCCACCTGGCGGCCCGTCGCCGGCTCCGTCGCGTGCGCGGCTGTCGCGAGGCAGAGGACGAGGCTGGCGAGAAGAAACGGTTTCAGGGTCGAGGCTCCCGAGGGGATGGATTCGGAGGCCTAACCGTGTCGCACCCGATCCGGTTCGGGCGCAATCCGGCTCAGCCGGCCCGCGCCATCGTGTTGGGAAGCGGCACCACGTTGTGCAGCGTGCGATCGGCGTTGTCGAAGAACTTGCGGACGGAGCGCGCCGCCTGGCGGATGCGCTGCTCGTTCTCGACCAGCGCGATGCGGACGTAATCGTCGCCGTATTCGCCGAAGCCGATGCCCGGCGCGACCGCGACATCCGCCTTTTCGACCAGGAGCTTGGAGAATTCGACGCTGCCGAGCGGCCGGAATTTCTCCGGGATCGGCACCCAGGCGAACATGGAAGCGGAGGGGGCCGGGATCTCCCAGCCGGCCTTGCCGAAGCTCTCGACGAGGACGTCGCGGCGGCGCTTGTAGACCGCGCGCATCTCGCGGATGCAGTCGTCCGGGCCGTTCAGGGCCGCGGTCGCGGCCACCTGCACGGGCGTGAAGGCGCCGTAATCGAGATAGGACTTCACCCGGCCGAGCGCCGCAAGAAGCCGCTCGTTGCCGACCTCGAAGCCGATGCGCCAGCCGGCCAT
>JAQGJZ010000035.1 GCA_028290385.1 Enterovirga sp. | reverse complement strand
CCCGCCGGGCCGGCACGCCGGCTGCCGGCCCCGGCCCCTCCCGGCGCGGGCCGGCCGTCGCTGCGCTTCTTGCCGGGTTCATGGTCCTGTCCGGCGCGATCGCCGCGATGCCGCCCCCCGCCACCGCGACCGCGACCGCGATCGTGCTGTTCCGGTCAGGCACCGGGGCCCCGGCGGCGTTTGCGGCGGTTGCCGCCGCGGACGGCCGGGTGGTGTGGAGCGACGCCTCCGGTGAGATGCTGGCGGTCGATCTCGGCGCCACCGGAAGCGCCTTCGCCCTCTACCGTGCCGGTGCTCTCCTCGTGAGCACGACGACGCCCGTTGCGGGCTGCCTCGCCTGGTCGCGGGTCTGATCTTCGGGCGCGCCCGATGAGCCGGGGCTGGAACCTCGCGTTAACATTATCCGCGCTAATGCTCTGACGGTCGCGGGCAATCGAGGCTGGGCCGCGTTTCAAGTGGTGGCGTAGGGCGTGGCTTCGCGCGCGACGTGGGTTCCCTGATGAGCGGAGTTGGAGCGCTACGGTCTGGACGGAGCCGGCTCGCCGCGCGCCTTTCCACAATGGCCTATGGCCGCCATGGCCAGCAGGCGCGCGATCCCCAGCACTATCGGGTTCTCGTTCACTCGCTGTTCTCGTCCCCGACCTCCATCACGCTTGGCAACATCGTCACCACGGCGGTGCCGCTGTTCTGCTGGCACGTCACCCGCGACACCACCTTTGTTCCGGTCTTCCTGGTCTCGAGCGCCGTCCTGCTGCTCAGGATCGTGATCTTCGTACGCTATCACCTTGCGATCCGGCAGCGCGAGCAGTCGGACGTCGAGATGGCCGCCTGGGATCGCGAGTTCTTCCTCTCCGCAACCGCGATGTCGGTTGTCATCGGGATGACGGCCTACTTCGCCGTCGCGAACACCGAAGACGTTTCCGCGCACGTCATCACCATCACGACGGTTATTGCATTTTCGGCCGGCTACATCGCCCGCAATGCCGGCCGGCCCTTCATCGTCGTGGTCCAGCTGATGGCCATGTGTGTGCCGCTCAGCATCGGCCTGCTGCTCGCGGAGGAGCCGTATTACTCCTGGATCGCCGTCTTCACGCTGCTCTTCGTGGCCTCGAACATCGCGATCCTGTTCTCGCTAAACCGGAACCTCGTGGAGCTCGCGGCCGCGCGGAAGCGCTCGGAGCGGCTCGCGGCGTCCCTGCGGAGCAAGAACGTCACCCTCGACACCGCCCTCAACTCGATGGTCCACGGGATGGTGATGTTCAGCGCCAACCTGGAGCTGGAGCTGGCCAATTCGCGCTTCGCCGACATGTATCGGCTGTCCGCCGGCGACCTCGCGCCCGGCCTGCGCCTCACAGAGATGCTGGACAGGCTGATCAAGGCCCAGGTGCTGTCGCACGGCTGTGCCCGGGATCTTGGCGAGGCTTGCCGCCGCGCCCTGCAATCGGGCCGGACCAACGAGGTCGAGCTTCTGACCGAGCGCGGCCAGATCTTCGTCGTCCACACCGAGCTCACGCCGGACGGCGGCATCCTGATGGTCACGGAGGATGCGACCGAGCGTAAGGCGGCCGCTGCCCAGATCGAGCGGATGGCGCACACGGACAACCTGACCGGCCTGCCGAACCGCTTCCGCTTCAACCAGGTCCTGCGGAAGCTCTGCACCGACGCGCAATGCGGCGGCAAGAGCTTCGCGGTGTTCTATGTCGACCTCGACAACTTCAAGAGCATCAACGACTCGCTCGGCCACGAGGCCGGCGACCGGCTCCTGATCGAGGTCGCCCAGCGCCTGCAGGCCGTGCTCTATCGCGGCGAACTGGTGGCCCGGTTCGGTGGCGACGAGTTCCTGCTGCTGACCCGGCCCATGCGTCCCGAGGATGCCGCCGATGCCGGGCGCAGGATTTTGGACGCGATGTCCCCCCCGTTCACGCTGGCGGGCCGCACCCTGCACGTGACGACGAGCGTCGGCATCGCCCTGATGCCGGAGCACGGCCGCGACCAGAGCGACGTGCTCCGCGCCGCGGACATGGCGCTCTACGAGGCGAAGTCGGCCGGGCGGAACACGTTTGTCCTGTTCGACCCGAAGATCGCCGAAAACCTCAACTCGCGCCGTGAGCTCGAGCAGGACCTGCGCGAGGCGTGCCGCAACGGCGACCTCTTCCTGCATTACCAGCCGATCGTGAACCTGCGCTCGCGGCGCGTGGTCTCCTACGAGGCCCTGATGCGCTGGAAGCACCCGGTCCGCGGCCTCGTCCCGCCCTCGACCTTCATCCCCATTGCGGAGGATACGGGGCTGATTGCCGAGATGGGCGAATGGGCCATCAAGCAGGCCTGCCTCGATGCGCGCGCGTGGCCGGACGACGTCTCCGTCGCGGTGAACGTCTCCGCGTTCCAGTTCAAGAACACGGCCGGCCTGATCGCGGCCGTGCAGGCGGCGCTGCTCGCCAGCCGCTTGCCTCCGAGCCGCCTGGAGCTCGAGGTCACGGAATCCCTGCTCATCGAGGACCAGGAAGCCTCGGTTCAGGCCATCCAGGCGCTGCACCAGCTCGGCGTCCGCTTCTCGCTCGACGATTTCGGTATCGGGTATTCGTCGCTCGCATACCTCGCCCGTTACCCGTTCTCGAAGGTGAAGATCGACCGCACCTTCGCGCAGCACGTGACGGTCGAGGGGCCTTCGCGCTCCATCATCGAGGTGGTGTGCCAGCTCGCCGCCCGGCTCGGCATGCGGGTCGTCGTCGAGGGGATCGAGACGGAAGAGCAGCGCGAGGAGGTCGAGCGGATCGGGGCCGAGCAGGCCCAGGGCTATCTGTTCGGCCGGCCGGAGCCGGTTTCGAAGCTCGTACCGCCCCGCGAAGTCGCCGCGTAAGCGGCGCCGCAAACAGCCATTTCGGACGTCGGATTGCGTCGGAAAACAGCATAAAACGGCATTAACTGTCTCTGTTAACCTCCCTGAACTCATTGCGTTTACACTTCGTTAACGTTCAGTTCTAATCCGAACGAACGAGGCGGGGTTAGCAATGTCGACGGCAGCTTTTCGGGCTCCTTCAGTTGGATCGAGCTTCACACCGGGCGGCATCGTCAGACAGCTCCACGCCAGGGCGGGCGCCCTCCCGCAGCTCAGCCTCGAATACGAACCCGACATCCTGACGCTCTGGGTCACGCTTCGGCCCGAGCCGAAGCCGGTCTACACGCTGCCGCTGATCGAGAGCGTCAGCCGCCTGCAGGACGCGATCATGGCGCTGTGGGGGGTGCAGGAGGATCGCCCGATCCGCTACCT
>JAQGJZ010000022.1 GCA_028290385.1 Enterovirga sp. | reverse complement strand
TCCGTCCTGTGTGGCAAGCTTGCCGTGCGCCGTCTGCAAACCCGCCCGGAATAGGGGGGCGCCGCCGCACGTCTGGAGAGTATGAACAGGGAGAAACGCCATGAGAACGATGTTCGTCCTGCTCGCGCTGGGCCTCTCGCCCGCGATGGTTCTGGCCCAGGCGGCCGCGCCGGCCGGCACCGCCGATACGGCCAAAGGCAAGGTCCTCGCCGACCCGCGGGGCATGACGCTCTACACCTTCGATCGGGACAGCGCCGGCGCGTCCAACTGCACCGGACAATGCGCGCAGAACTGGCCGCCGCTCCTCGCCCCTGCCAATGCCGCCCCGTCGGGAAGCTGGACCGTGATCACGCGCCAGGATGGCGGCCGGCAATGGGCCTACAAGGGCAAGCCGCTCTACGGCTGGGCGAAGGACACGAAGCCCGGCGACGTGACGGGCGATGGCGTGAACAGCGTCTGGCATGTGGCCACGCCCTGAGGACGGGTGAGCTCATGGACGAGATCGCCGCGCTGCTCGAGCCGCACATCCCGGCGCTCAGGCGCTACGCCTGGGTGCTGCTGCGCGACCACGAGGCGGCGGACGATCTCGTTCAGGATTGCCTGGAACGGGCGGTCTCGCGGTGGCGGCTGCGCCGCCGCGACGGCGACCTCAAGGCCTGGCTGTTCGCCATCCAGCACAACCTCTTCATCGACGGCCTGCGCCGGCGCCGGCGCGAGCTCCTGCGGGTCGACAGCGACCAGGTGCCCGACATCGCCGCGCATGGCGTCGAGCAGGAATCGCGCGCCGCCCTGCGCGACATCCTGGCCTGCCTCGATGCGCTGCCCGCGGAGCAGCGCGCCGTGATCCTCCTCGTCGGCGTGGAGGACCTGTCCTATGAGGAGGCCGCGCGGGTTTTGGACATCCCGATCGGCACCGTGATGTCGCGGCTGAGCCGAGGCCGCGAGAGGTTGCGCGGCATGCTCGATGCAGGGAGCGGGGCGCAGCCCGTGCTCAGGAGGGTGAAGTGACCGGCCCCGAGCGCCCGATCGGCGAAGACGATCTGACCGCCCTCGTGGACGGCCGGCTGGCACCCGAGCGGGCGGGGCTGCTCGAGGTGTATCTCGCGTCGCGGCCGGAGGAGGCCGCCCGGGTCCAGGCCGATCGCGCCATCCGGGCCTCCCTCCGTGAACGGCTGGCGGCCAAGGCCGCCGAGCCGATCCCGGCCCGGCTGCGCGCGGCGGCCGTGATCGCCGAGCAGCGGCGCGCCAGGCGGGCGCAGCTCATGCAGGTTCTGGCGGCCTGCCTCGTCCTCACCCTCGGGGGCGCGGGCGGGTGGTTCGCGCGGGACCTGTCCGACCGGGTCTGGGGAGCTCCGGCCCGTCCGACGCCCCTGCCGCAGGAGGCGCTCGCGGCGCATCGCATCTTCACGGTCGAGGCCGTCCACCCGGTCGAGGTCAAGGCCGACCAGGAGGCGCATCTCGCGCAGTGGCTCTCCAAGCGGCTGGGCCGGCGCCTGTCCATCCCCGACCTCGAAGGCGTCGGGTTCCGGCTTATCGGCGGGCGGCTCCTGCCCGCCGGGCCCAGCGATGTGGCGGCGCAGCTGATGTACGCGGCGGCCGACGGCTCGCGCTTGACGCTGTACGTCCGCTGCGGCGAGGCCGGGCGCTGGGACCTCAGGGTCAGCAAGCTGGGCGATTTCGCGTCCGCCACCTGGGCAGCCGGCGGCTATGGCTATGCCCTGTCCGGCTCGCTGGATCCGGACCGCCTCATGATGGTGGCACGGGCCGCGCACAGCGACATGGCGGGGGGCGGCTGACCGGACCCCGCCGTCGCCGCGGCGGCCTCCGTGGGGGCCGGCGGGGCCGCTGCGTACTCCATCGGCCCTCGCATTTGACACTGGCCACAACCACAATAGATTCACGCGTGAGCCGCCCGGCTGGGCGGCTCGTTTCATTTCAGGCACATAGCCAGGGAGGCCAGCGTGCCCTCGCCCCAACAGTCGTCGATTCTGCCGACCTATGCCCGTTCGAGCCTTACGTTCGAGCGCGGCGAGGGCGCCTGGCTGGTCACGGCCGAGGGCCGACGCGTGCTCGATTTTGGGGCCGGCATCGCCGTGAATGCGCTCGGCCACGCCCATCCTCATCTGGTTGAGGCGCTGACGAGCCAGGCCCAGAAGCTCTGGCACTTGTCGAACCTCTACCAGAACCCGGACGGCGAGCGGCTGGCCAAGCGGCTGACCGAAGCGACCTTCGCCGACCTGGTGTTCTTCTCGAATTCGGGCGCGGAAGCGCTCGAGGCCTCGATCAAGATGGCCCGGAAGTACCACTCGGCGAACGGCCAGCCGGAGCGCTTCCGCATCATCACCTTCGAGGGTGCGTTCCACGGGCGGACGCTGGCCACCATCGCGGCCGGCGGACAGAAGAAATACCTGGAGGGCTTCGGCCCGAAGGTCGAGGGTTTCGACCAGGTGCCGTTCGGGGACGACGAGGCCCTGAAAGCCGCGATCGGCCCCGAGACGGGCGCCATCCTGATCGAGCCCGTGCAGGGGGAGGGCGGCATCCGCCCGGTCCCGACCGAGCGGCTGCGCGCGCTGCGCCAGCTCTGCGACGAGCGCGGCATGCTCCTCATCTTCGACGAGGTGCAGACCGGCGTCGGCCGCACGGGCAAGCTGTTCGCGTATGAATGGGCGGGCATCGCGCCGGACATCATGGCGGTCGCCAAGGGCATCGGCGGCGGCTTTCCGATGGGCGCGTGCCTTGCGACGGCCGAGGCGGCCAAGGGCATGACGGCGGGAACGCACGGCACGACCTTCGGCGGCAACCCGCTCGCCATGGCGGTCGGCAACGCCGTGCTCGACGTCGTGCTCGCGCCCGGCTTCCTGGAGCACGTGCAGCAGCAGGGCCTGCTGCTGAAGCAACGCCTCGCCGAGTTGAAGGATCGTCACCCGGCCGTCATCGCCGATGTCCGCGGGCAGGGGCTGATGATCGGGATCAAGACGCATATTCCGAACACCGAGCTCGCCAAGGCGGCGGAGAACGAGGACCTGCTGCTGATCACGGCGGGCGACAACGTCGTGCGGCTGCTGCCGCCCCTCGTGATCGCCGAGGCGGAAGTCTCGGCCGCGATCGACCGGATCGACCGTGCCTGCCAGACGCTCGAGGAGGAGATGCGGCAGCCGATGAAGGGAGCCGCAGAATGACGGCAGCGAATCCGAGGCACTTTCTCGACCTCACCGATTTCTCCGGCGGCGAGCTGCGCGATCTGCTCGATCGCAGCGCCGCCTTGAAGAGCCGCCGCCGCAAGGGCGAGCCTCCGGCGGAGCGTCCGCTCGCCGGCAAGGTGCTGGCGATGATCTTCGACAAGCCCTCGACCCGAACCCGCGTGTCGTTCGACGTCGCGATGCGCGAGCTCGGCGGCGAGGCGATCGTGCTCACGGGCCACGAGATGCAGCTCGGCCGCGGGGAGTCGATCGCGGATACGGCGCGGGTGCTCTCGCGCTATGTCGATGGGATCATGATCCGCATTCTCGAGCACGACACGCTGCTCGAGCTGGCCGCCAACGCCACCGTGCCCGTCATCAACGGGCTGACCAAGATCTCGCATCCCTGCCAGATCATGGCCGACGTGCTCACCTTCGAGGAGCACAAGGGCCCCATCCGCGGGCGCACCGTGGCCTGGTCGGGCGATGTGAACAACGTCCTCGCATCCTGGATCCACGCGGCCGGGCGGCTCGAGTTCAAGGTCAATGTCGCGGCACCCGACGAATTGATGGCTCGGCACGACCTGAAGGCCTGGGCCGCAAAGGTCGGGGCCGAGATCGAGATCACGCGCGACCCCTACGCGGCGATCCGCGATGCGGACGCGATCGTGACCGATTGCTGGGTCTCGATGGGCGACGAGAACGAGACCAACCGCCACAACCTGCTCGCCCCCTATCAGGTGAACAGCCGCCTGATGGGCGCGGCGAAGCGCGACCCGATCTTCATGCATTGCCTGCCCGCCCATCGCGGCGAGGAGGTGACGGACGACGTCATGGACGGTCCGCGCTCGGTCGTGTTCGACGAGGCCGAGAACCGGCTTCACGCCCAGAAAGGCATCCTGGCCTGGTGCCTCGGGGCATCCGCCTGATGAGCGACGCACGGCTGGAAGGCGGCGACGACCTCGTCCTCCCGTTTGCCGTGGAGGCGCTCGACGTCCGCGGCCGGGCCGTGCGGCTCGGCGCCTCGATCGACCAGCTCCTTGCCCGCCATGCCTATCCGGACGCGGTGGCACGGGTGGTCGGCGAGGCCTGCGCGCTGACAGTGCTGCTCGGCTCCTCGCTCAAGTTCGAGGGCCGCTTCCAGCTGCAGACGAAATCCGACGGCCCGATCGACATGCTGGTGGTCGATTTCGACGCGCCGGACCGCGTGCGGGCCTATGCCCGCTTCGACGCCGAGCGGCTGGCCGAAGCCTCCGCCAACCCGCGAACGGGCGAGCTCCTCGGCACCGGCATCCTCGCCATGACAATCGACCAGGGCGCGGATTTCAGCCGCTATCAGGGCGTCGTCGCGCTGGAGGGCCAGGGCTTCGAGGAGGCGGCGCACCAGTATTTCCGGCAATCGGAGCAGATCCCGACGCGCGTCCGCCTCGCGGTCGCGGAGGAGTTCTCCGAGGGGCGCCGCTCCTACCGGGCCGGCGGCCTGCTCGTGCAGTTCCTGCCGACCTCGCCCGAACGCGCCCGGCAGGCGGATCTCGACCCGGGCGACGCTCCGGAGGGCCATGTCAGCTACAGCCCCGGCGAGGACGATTCCTGGGTCGAGGCCAAGGCTCTGGTGGAGACCGTGGAGGACCACGAGCTGGTGGACCCCGGCGTGTCCAGCGAGCGGCTGCTTTACCGCCTGTTCCACGAGCGCGGCGTGCGGGTCTTCGATGGCCATTCCGTGCGCGAGGAATGCCATTGCTCGCGCGAGCGCATCATCGCCATGATGCGCAACTTCTCCGCGGACGACCGCAACCACATGATCGGCGAGAACGGGCGGGTCGGCGTCACCTGCGAGTTCTGCTCGCAGGTTTATGATCTCGATCCGGCGGAGCTCGAGGCCGAGATCGCCGGCGAACGGCCGAGCTGACCATGGGGCAGGGCGCCGCGGATCGCGAGAGCGAGGTCCGGGCCGCCTTTGCCCGCCAGGCCGATTGGTGCGCCAGGCTCGGCTCGCCTTTCACCAGCCTGCTCTGCCGGACGCTCGGCGATAAGCTCGACCGCGGGACGGATCTCGGTCGCCGCGTGCTCGGGTGGCCCGGCAAGCCGGACGCGCTGCACGATTCGGTGCCGCTGCGGCTCTGCGGCGGGCTGAACGCCCTTGTCCGCGCCGGCCACCTTCCGGGGCTCGCAGCGCTCTATCCGCCGAATCCGCCGCCCGACCCAGATCGGCTCTGGCCGGCCCTGCGGGATGCGATGGGGGCCGCCGAGGGCGAGCTGCTGCCCTGGCTCGATCTGCCGCCGCAAACCAACGAGGTCGCCCGTTCGGCCGTGCTGACGGCGGGGCTTGCGGTCGTGGCGGCCGAAACCGGGCTGCCGCTGTCGCTCTACGAGCTGGGCGCGAGCGCCGGGCTCAACCTCCTGCTCGACCGGTACGACATCCGGCTCGGGGCGCAGCGCCGCTACGGCGATCCCGCCTCGGCCGTGAAGCTCGCGCCCGATTGGCAGGGCGGCGACCCGCCGGAAGCCGAGATCACGATCGGCGACCGCCGCGGCGTCGACATGAGCCCGATCGACGTGACCGACGCGCAAGCCCGGGACCGCCTCCTCGCCTATCTCTGGCCGGATCAGGCGCAGCGCGTGGCGCGTCTCGAAGCGGCGCTCGCCATTGCGGCGGAGAGCCCACCGGCGGTTGCCGAAGGCGACGCCGCGGCATGGCTCGAAGCGGAGCTCGGCGACGCGGCCGAGCCCGGCGTGGTGCGCGTCGTGCTCCACTCCATCGCGTTCCAGTATTTTCCGTCCGAGACGCAGGAGCGGATCGCGCGCCATCTCGAGCGCGTCGGCGCGTCCGCTTCTCCTGAGGCACCCGTGGCCTGGCTGCGCTACGAGCTGGAGCAACTGCGGGGCTCGCCCAGCCTGCGCCTACGGCTCTGGCCCGGCGGGGAGGACCGCCTGCTCGCCCATGCGGATCCGCATGCCCGCGCGGTGGAATGGATCGCTTGAGCTGAGCGCGGCCCGGATGGGCCGCCGGCCTAGCGACGGGCGCACGTCTCGGCGAGCCCGCGCATAAAGCTCTCGCCGGCCGCGAGCTCGGCCAGGGTGATGTACTCGTCCGGCTGGTGCGCCCGGTCGATCGAGCCGGGCCCGCAGACCACGGTCGGGATTCCGGCCTGCTGGAAGCGCCCCGCTTCGGTGCCGTAGGGCACCGTGATCGTCGCGTTCCGGCCCGTGATGCGCTTCGCCAGCGTCTCGGCCGTGGAGCCGGGCTCGGGCGCCAGGCCCGGCACCAGAACCTCGCGGATCGTCTCGATGCGGCCGAACGGGCCGAAGCGGTTCAGCCGCGGCAGCACTGTCTCCGTGGCGAAGCGCTCGAGCCTCGTCGGGATCTCGGCCGGATCGAGGTCGGGCAGGCCGCGGAACTCCCAGTTCAGGCAGCAGGATTTGGGCAGGATGTTGCGCGCCGTGCCGCCCGCGATGCGGCCGACATGCACGGTCGTGTAGGGCGGATCGAACCGGCCGCTCTGGTCGCCGCGCGCCATCATGTCGTCCGCGAGCCGGTTCAGCTCCGCCACGAGTTCGCCCGCGGCCATGACCGCGTTGGCGCCGAGATACGGCTTCGACGAATGGGCCTCGAACCCGTGCACGGTCGTGATGAAGGTGCCGACGCTCTTGTGCGCGTCGACCACCTCCAGATTGGTCGGCTCGCCGACGATCACGGCCCCGGGCCGGGGCAGGTCGCGACCGAAGCGGGCGATCGTGTCGGCGACGCCGAGGCAGGTCGTCTCCTCGTCGTAGGACAGGAGAATGTGGATCGGTGTCGTGAGGCCGGCCGCCAGGAAATCCGGCACGGCCGCGAGGGCGAGCGCGTCGAACCCCTTCATGTCGACCGCGCCGCGGCCCTGCGCCTTGCCGTCCGCAACCCGGAGGCGGAACGGATCGGAGCTCCAATCCTGCCCCTCGACGGACACGCAATCGGTGTGGCCGGACAGGACGACGCCGCCGCGATCGCGCGGGCCGATCGTGGCGAACAGCGCTTCCTTGTCGCCTGTCGCGTTCGGCACGCGCCAGAAGGGCACGCCCCATCCGGCGAGATACTCCGCGACGAAATCGATGAGGGGGATGTTGGACTTCGAGCTCTCGGTGTCGAACGCGACCAGGCGTTCGAGCATGTCGAGGCTGGTGTAGCGGCGCCCCGCGGCGGGTTCCGTCACGGCGCCCGCCTCAATGCACGATCCGCTTCACGAAGGGGCTGTCGAGCGAAAAGGCCGGGATCTCGGCCCGGAACGTCTCGCCGCTATCGGCGAGCATCGTGTAGGAGCCGTGCATGGTGCCGTCGGGCGTCGTGAGCGGGCAGCCGCTCGTATACGTGAAGGTCTCGCCCGGCCCGAGCGTCGGCTGCTCGCCGACCACGCCGGCCCCGCGCACCTCGCGGATGTTTCCCTCGCCGTCGATGATGCGCCAGTGCCGCGAGCGCAGCTGCACGCGCATGGTCGTCATGTTGGTGATCTCGACCGTATAGGCGAAGAAAAACTTGCGCTTCTCGGGCTGCGACTCTTCTTCGACGAAGCGCGGCTCCACGCAGACGCGGATGCCCTGCGTCGTGGCCTTGTACATGGGGAAAGCCTTCGGGCGACGAATTCGCGTCTAGCTAAGGCTCCCTTCGGGCCGAGGTCAACGCGGCCAGATGCGCCTCAGCCGATCTCCTCGCGCAGGATCTCGAGCTCCAGCCACTCCGTCTCCGCGGCCTCGAGCTCCGCCGCCTTCTGGGCCACGGCCGCGCTGGCCTTGTCGAAGGTGCCCCGGTCCCGGGCATAAAGGGCGGGGTCGGCGAGTTTCGCCTGCAGCGCGGCGATCTCCTTTGTCAGCGTCTCGATCCGGGAGGGCAGGGTTTTGAGCGCGTGCTGCTGGTGGAAGCTCAGCCGCTTCTTGGCCTGCGCCGGCGCGGCGCTCGCCGCGGCCTGCGGCTCCGAGCGGGGCTTCGTCGGGCTCCGCACCGAGCTCGTGCGGGCGGCAAGCTCCGTTCCGCGCTGCGCCAGCATGTCCGTGTAGCCGCCGGCGTATTCGAGCCAGCGCCCATTCCCGTCCGGTGCGATCACGGATGTCGCAACCCGATCGAGGAAGTCGCGGTCGTGGCTGATGAGCAGGATGGTGCCCGTGTAATCGCCGAGCATTTCCTCCAGCACGTCGAGGGTTTCGAGGTCGAGGTCGTTGGTCGGCTCGTCGAGCACGAGCAGGTTCGACGGCTTGGCCAGCGCCCGGGCGAGCAGCACGCGGCCGCGCTCGCCGCCCGAGAGGACGCGCACGGGCGTCCGGGCCTGTTCGGGCGAGAACAGGAAGTCCTTCAGGTAGCCGATCACGTGCCGCGTCTCGGACCCGACCGTGATCATGTCGCCCCGGCCCTCGGTCATCGCCTCGGTCAGGGTGTCGTTCGGATCGAGGCTGTCGCGGCGCTGGTCCAGCGTGACCATGTCGAGCGCGGCCCCAAGCCGGACCGAGCCGGAATCCGGCTCGATGTTGCCGGTCAGCAGCTTCACCAGCGTGGTCTTTCCGGCGCCGTTCGGGCCGACGATGCCGACCCGGTCCCCGCGCACGATGCGCGTGGAGAAGTTGCTGATGATCTGGCGGTCGCCGAAGCTCTTGTTCACGGCCTTCGCCTCGATCACGAGCGTGCCGGACTGCTCCGCTTCCGCGGCCGCCATCCTCACGTCGCCCGTGGCACGGCGCTCGGTGCGGCGTGTTTCGCGCAGCATGGAGAGCTGCGCCATGCGGCGGACGTTGCGCTTGCGCCGGGCGGTGACGCCGTAGCGGACCCAGTGCTCCTCGGCGGCGATCTTCCGGTCGAGCTTCTGCCGCTCCGTTTCCTCCTCGGCGTAGACCGTCTCCTGCCAGGCCTCGAACTCGCCGAAGCCGCGGTCGATCCGCCGCGTGCGGCCCCGGTCGAGCCAGACCGTGGCGCGCGAAAGGTTCGTCAGGAAGCGGCGGTCGTGGCTGATCAGGACAAGCGCGCCGCGCTGGCTCTTCAGCTCGGATTCGAGCCACTCGATCGTGGTGAGGTCGAGGTGGTTGGTCGGCTCGTCGAGCAACAGGATGTCGGGCTGCGGCGCGAGCGTGCGGGCCAGCGCGGTCCGGCGCGCCTCCCCGCCCGACAGGGAGGCCGGGTTTTCGTCGCCGGTCAGGCCGAGTTCACCCAGGAGATAGCGGGCGCGGTAGCTGTCGTCCCCCGGCCCGAGCCCCGCCTCGACATAGGCCAGCACCGTCTCGAAGCCGGACATGTCCGGCTCCTGCGCGAGGTAGCGGATGGTGGCGCCGGGCTGGCGAAAGATCTCGCCCCGATCCGCCTCGGCCAGCCCCGCGGCGATCCGAAGCAGCGTGGACTTGCCGGAGCCGTTTCGCCCGACAAGGCAGACGCGCTCGCCGGCCGCGACGGACAGGTCTGCGCTCTCGAGCAGCGGCGTGCCGCCAAAGGTAAGGGCGACGCCCTGGAGCGACAGGAGGGGAGGGGCCATCTGCGGAATGTGGGGGCTGAGAAAGGAAACGTCCGAGAACGAGGGCGCCCTCCTAGCACGGACGCCCCGGTGACGTGAGCCGTCACGGAATTTGGAGCCGGACCGGCATCTACCCACAGTTTCGATGGCCGGGTTCCGCAATCGTTCAGATTCATCCTGGAATAAGGAAAGGATACAGGCCGTGCGGGACGATGGGTTCGGTCCCGCCTGCGTAGTGCCTGCGACCCACCGCAGCCCCTCGCGTCTCGCCGTTCGCGGGGAGCGCTGCGGCCAACAGACGGGATCGTCCATCTTGAGCGTTCTGAAGAACAGCGGGCCCGACCCGCACATGGACCATTGGGCTGCCGCCCTCAGCAAGGGCGGATCGGAGCGGTGAACTTCGAGGTGTCCGAAGGGCGGCTGTATCTCCGGCGGAGCCCGGAGGAGAAGCAACCGATCCTGTCCCGCCTTGCCCGCATCGAGGGCCAAGTGCGCGGCCTACGCCAGATGGTCGAGAACGACCGCTATTGCGGCGAGGAGCTTCAGCAGGCGACCGCCATCACGGCGGCGTTGCGCGAGGTCTCCCTGCTCGTCCTGCAGGATCACCTCAAGGCCGGCATCGAGAATGCGGCGGCGCTGCTGCGCGAGGAGCAGGGCAGCGAGGAGGGCGTGAAGCTGGCCGTGGCGGAGATCACCACCCTGCTCAGGGCGGTGCTGAAACAATAGCGCGCGCCGCCAGGGCTTCCGCCCCATCGGACGGAAGCCCTGGCGGTTGCGGCTTACTGCAGCGCCACCCCGGCCGGCTGAAGCTGCGCGGCCATCGGCGCGGCCCGTTCGGCCGCGAGAGCGGATACCGGGCGGGGCGGCGGCGCCGGCACGGCCGGCACGGCCATCATGGCCGGCTCGCTCCACTGGCCCGAATCCAGCAGCGCGATGCGGCGGTCGATCTCGCGGATGACGTGTCGCGAGAACTGGCCGAGGTGCAGGAACGTGGCCATGTTGATGATGAGGGATTGCAGCGCCCGCGGGTTGCGCCGGGCGCAGTAGATCAGGGCCGGCCAGAAGTGGCGGGCGAGGGTCGGCTGCTGCACCGTCATCTTCCACATCACGCGGAAAAGCGGCTTCATCAGCTTCAGCAGCGCGATGGCGTCCGGTTTCGCGCCGAACGGCGCCCGGTTCAGCATGTCTGCAAGTCGCCTGACGCGGCCGAAGAAGGCGGCCGGTTCGTAGACGTCGTGGAGCACGTCCCGGTAATCCGTCAGGATCTCGCGGCGCGAGCGTAGCGGCCGGAAGTTCAGGCCGGCCGTGCATTGGTCGCCAGCCGCGGCGATCTCCTCGTCGTATTCCGCATGTAGGCGGCCTTCACGCGCGAGCCGGCGGGAGAGCTGCGTGTTCGGAAGCGCGGTCAGCAGCCCGACCATGCTCATCGGGATGTTGGTGACCTCCACGCAATTCGTCATCGCCCGGCTGATGCTCCCGGACTCCGTGTCGAAGCCGACGATGAAGCCGGCCGTGACGAACATGCCCGCTGCGTAGATCCGCTCGACGCTTTCGGCGAGGCTACGGCGGGTGTTCTGCTTCTTCTGAGCCGAGATCAGCGTGTCCTCATCCGGGCTCTCGATCCCGACAAAGACGACAAAGAAGTTCGCCGCCCGCATCATGTCGAGCAACTGCTGGTCGTCCGCCAGATTGATGGAGGCTTCCGTCGACAGCACGAAGGGATAGTTCCGCTCGCGCTGCCAGGCGGCGAGTTCAGGCAGGAAGCGCTTGATCGCCTTCTTGTTGCCGATAAGGTTGTCGTCGACGAAGTCGATGTGGCCGCGGAAGCCGAGCGCGTACAGACGGTCGAGCTCGGCCAGCATCTGCGCGTTTGTCTTGGTCCGCGGCGCGCGGCCGTAGAGCTCGATGATGTCGCAGAACTCGCACGTGAACGGGCAGCCGCGCGAGAATTGCACGCCGATGTAGAGGTAGTGCTTGAAGTTCAGGAGCTCGAAGCGGGGGATCGGGCTCGCGGTGACGTCGGCCTGGAACTTCTCCGCCTCGAAACGGCCGGTTCGGGCCCCGGCTTCCCAGGCCTCGATGAAGCGGTCGATGATGCCCTCCGCCTCGCCGAGAACGAGAAACTCCGCCGCCTCGTAGAAGCGCGGATTGGAGGTCACGGCCGGTCCGCCGATGCAGACGGGCACGCCGGCTTCGCGGCAGAGCCGCATCACCTCGAGCGTGTCCCGCTGCTGCGGGATCATGCCGCCCGTCATGACGAGGTCGGCCCAGGCGAGGTCCGCCGCCGTAAGGGCCTCCGCGTTGCGGTTGACCAGCCGGACGTCCCAATGCGCGGGCAGCATCGCGGCGAGCGTGATGAGCCCGAGGGGCGGTGCCGTGCAGCGCGCGCCCCAGACGTCGCACACCTCCTTCAAGCTCCAGAACGACTGGTCGCTGAAGAGCGGGAAGACGAGAAGAACTTTCGTTCGGCAGTGGTCCATTGGCGTACCACTCGTCCGTCTTGCGACCCATTATGCAGGGTCGAGCAACGACGAGTGTAGCCGCTCCGGGCCGAAGAAGGAAACGTGGGGTGGAGCCGAGGGCCCCACCCCGCTTGCTTATTGCAGCGGCACGCCGACCGGGCGCTTTTCTTTCGTCACCGTGACGTCGCCAATCATCAGTCCGGCGGGGCCGAGCCGAAGCGGCAGGGCCTCCCCGTCGTGCACCTGGCCCGACAGGATCAGCTCGGCGAGCGGATCCTGCACGTGCTTCTGGATCACGCGCTTCAGCGGGCGTGCGCCATAAGCCGGGTCGTAGCCCCGTTCCGCGAGCCAGCCGCGCGCCGTCGGGTCGAGCTCGACCGTGATCTTGCGCTCGTCCAGCAGCTTCTGGAGCCGCCGCATCTGGATGTCGACGATCGCGCCCATCTCCGACCGCTGCAGGCGGTGGAACAGGATGATCTCGTCGACCCGGTTCAGGAACTCGGGCCGGAA
>JAQGJZ010000013.1 GCA_028290385.1 Enterovirga sp. | reverse complement strand
CTCCGGCCCGCGGTCGACGCCTTCTTCGACAAGGTGACGGTGAACGACCCCGACCCACGCCTGCGCCAGAACCGCCTGACCCTGCTTGCCGGCCTCCGCCAGGCGACCCGGGCCGTGGCCGATTTCTCGAAGATCGAGGGCTAGCGCGCGCCATCCTCTCGGCGGCGTCTTTCGTCCTGAGGCGGCGTGCCCTCACCCCGACCCTCTCCCGCACGGGAGAGGGTGCGCGGCGGAGGCCCCCCCGGCGGAACCCGGCACGCGTGAGCTTGCCAGACTGTCATCCGGCCTCAGCCGTCCGTTGACTCCACCCGCGCCAGATCCGTCAAGATCGGGCAATCGGGCCGGTCGTCGCCGGCGCAGCAGCGGGAGAGCTCGCGCAGGGTGTCGGCCATGGCCTGCATCTCGGCGATGCGCGTTTCGAGGTCCTCGATGTGGCGCTCGGCGATCGCCTTCACGTCGCGGCTCGGCCGCTCGCGGTCGCGCCAGAGCGAGAGCAGCCGCGCAATCTCCTTGACCGAGAAGCCGAGCGATCGGGCCCGCTTCACGAACCGGAGCTCGTTCACCTCGCGCGCGTCGAAGGCGCGGTAATTGGCGGCCGAGCGGCCGGGGCGGCCGATCAGCCCGATTTCCTCGTAATAGCGGATCATCTTGGCCGAGACGCCGGAGGCCTTGGCCGCCTCGCCGATGTTCATGCGGCGCTCCTCTGCGGACGGAAGCCCCGGAGCCGCAGCGCATTTGCCACGACGCTGACGCTGGACAGGGCCATCGCGCCGGCCGCCAGCATGGGCGAGAGCGCCCAGCCGAGAACCGGCACCAGGGCGCCCGCCGCGAGCGGGATCAGCAGCACGTTGTACCCGAAGGCCCAGCCGAGGTTCTCACCGATGTTGCGCATCGTCGCCCGGCTCAGCCGGACGGCATCGGCCACCGCGCGCAAGTCGCTCGACATCAGGACGACCTCCGCGCTCTCGATCGCCACATCCGTTCCGGTGCCGATCGCGACCCCGACATCGGCGGCCGCGAGCGCCGGCGCGTCGTTGATGCCGTCGCCCACGAAGGCGACGCGCCCGTGCCGCGCCGCGAGCTCCTTCAGGGCCGCGACCTTGCCCTCGGGGAGCACCTCCGCGACCACCGCATCGATCCCGAGCTCGCGAGCAATGGCCTCGGCCGTGCGGCGGTTGTCGCCGGTGATCATCGCGACCTTGAGGCCGAGCCCATGCAGGGCGCGGATCGCCTCCGCGGTTGTCGGCCGAAGCGGATCGGCCACCCCGAGGATGGCGGCAGGCCGGCCGTCGATGGCGGCGTAGAGCGGCGTCCTGGCCGCCTCGCCGAGGCGCGCCCGGGCGCCGTCGAAACCCGTGATGTCGATGCCGAGCTTGGCCATGAAGCGGTCGGCCCCGATTGCGACTTGGCGGCCGCTCACCTCGGCCGTCGCCCCGAACCCGGCCACGGCCTCGAAGCGCGCAGCCTGTGGGGCCGCGAGGCCGCGCGCCTCCGCGGCCTCCACCAGCGCGCGCGCGATCGGGTGCTCGGAGGAGCGCTCGGCCGCCGCGACGAGCGCCAGCACCTCGTCCTCCTCGAAGCCGGGCGCGACCTCCATATCCGTCAGCGTCGGACGGCCGAGGGTCAGGGTGCCGGTCTTGTCGAGCGCGATCAGCTCGACGTCGCGGAGCGCGTGCAGCGCGTCGCCCTGCCGGAACAGGATGCCGAGCTCGGCCGCACGCCCAGTCGCGACCATGATGGAGGTCGGGGTCGCAAGGCCCATCGCGCAGGGGCAGGCGATGATCAGCACCGCGACTGCGTGGACGAGCGCCGTCCCGAGCGCGGGGGCCGGGCCGAGCAGCAGCCAGACCAAAAAGGTGGCGGCCGCGACCGCCATCACGGCGGGCACGAACCACATGGTGACCCGGTCGACGAGCGCCTGGATCGGCAGCTTCGCGCCCTGCGCGTCCTCGACCATGCGGACGATGCGGGCGAGCGCGGAATCGGCGCCGACGCTGGTTGCCCGGTACGTGAAGGCGCCGGTCGTGTTGACCGTGCCGCCGACGACCCGTGCGCCGAGGCCCTTCTCGGCCGGGACCGGCTCGCCGGTGATCATGGATTCGTCGACATAGGATGCGCCGGACACGACCTCGCCGTCGGTCGGCAGGCGCTCGCCCGGCCGCACCGCGATCACGTCGCCGCTCTGCACGGACTCGATCGGCGTCTCGACCTCGCGGCCGTCCCGGATCACGCGCGCGGTCTTCGCCTGGAGGGTCAGGAGGCGGCGGATCGCCTGGCTCGTCCGCCCCCGGGCGCGGGCCTCGAACCAGCGCCCGAGGAGGATCAGCGTGACGATGACGGCTGCCGCCTCGAAATACACGGCGTCGCTGCCGGCGGGCATCCAGCCGGGCGCGAGCGTCGCGACGGTGGAATAGGCCCAGGCGGCACCCGTTCCGAGCACGACGAGCGAGTTCATGTCCGGCGCGAGGCGGATCAGGTTCGGGACGCCGATCCGGAAGAAGCGCAGGCCCGGGCCGAACAGCACGAAGGTCGCCAGCAGCAGGCTCACGACGCGCCAGGTCTGGTCGCCGATCGTGCCCGACACCCAATGGTGCAGGCTGGGGACGAGATGCATCCCCATCTCCAGCACGAAGAGGGGCGCGGTCGCGATCGCGGCGAGCAGCACCGCGCCGCCGAGCGCGGCCGTTTCCGCCTCGCGCACCGCCTGCTCGCGATCCGGCCCTGC
>JAQGJZ010000001.1 GCA_028290385.1 Enterovirga sp. | reverse complement strand
AATATGCCGAGCCCGTGACGGAAACGGGCTTTGTCTACATGGACACGCCCGGCTACGACCCGGTCGCCGCGACCGGGCAGGTGGCTGGCGGGGCGAACCTCATCTGCTTCACCACCGGCCGTGGCTCGGCCTTCGGGGCCAAGCCCGCGCCCTCGATCAAGCTCGCGACCAATTCCGACATCTACCGCCGCATGATCGACGACATGGACATCGATTGCGGCGACATCCTCCACGGCATGTCGGTCGAGGAGAAGGGCCGCGAGATCTTCGCCAAGGTTCTCGCCGTGGCCTCGGGCGAACACACCAAGAGCGAGGAGCTCGGGTATGGCGATGCCGAGTTCGTGCCCTGGCAGATCGGCGCCGTGATGTAGCGTCCGGGCGCACAGCTCCGCTCCACCCGGCGGCACTGAGCTGACCGCCGGGTTCCGACGACCAGACACCTCGAACCACAGGACGGCCGTGCTCCATGGGTCTTTTCACGCTGCCCGAGGACCAGATTGCGATCCGCGACATGGCGCGGGATTTCGCCGCGGAGAGGATCGCCCCGCACGCGCTCGAATGGGATGAACAGAAGCACTTCCCGGTCGACGCCATGCGGGAGGCGGCCGCGCTCGGCATGGGCGGCGTCTATGTGCGGGAGGATGTCGGCGGCTCCGGGCTGAGCCGGCTCTACGCCGCTCTGATCTTAGAGGCGCTGGCCACCGCCTGCCCGACCACCTCCGCGTTCATCTCCATCCACAACATGTCGTCATGGATGATCGACACCTATGGCTCGGAGGCGCAGCGTCGGGCTTGGCTGCCCGGGCTCTGCTCGATGGAGCTGATCGCGAGCTACGCCCTGACGGAGCCCGGCTCCGGCTCGGACGCGGCGGCGCTGCGCACGACGGCGCGGCGGGACGGCGACCATTACGTTCTCAACGGCTCCAAGCAGTTCATCTCCGGCGCCGGCGCGTCCGACCTCTACGTCGTCATGGTGCGCACGGGCGGGGAGGGGCCGTCCGGCATCTCGACGCTGGTGGTGCCGGGCGACGTGCCGGGTCTCTCGTTCGGGCCGAACGAGCGCAAGATGGGCTGGAATGCGCAGCCGACACGGCAGGTGGTGTTCGCCGATTGCCGCGTCCCGGTTGCGAACCGCCTGGGCGAGGAGGGCATCGGCTTCAAGATCGCCATGGCCGGGCTCGATGGCGGCCGGCTGAACATCGGCGCCTGCTCGCTCGGCGGAGCGCAGGCCGCGCTCGACGCGACGCTGGCCTACACGCGCGAGCGCAAGGCGTTCGGGAAACGGCTCGACGAGTTCCAGGCCTTGCAGTTCCGGGTGGCCGACATGGCGACGGAGCTCGAGGCAGCCCGCACCTTCCTGTATTCCGCCGCCGCCGCCTACGACCGGAAGGACGCGGACGCCACCCGCCTCTGCGCCATGGCGAAGCGCTTCGCCACCGATACCGGGTTCGCGGTCGCCAACGAGGCCCTGCAACTGCACGGCGGCTACGGCTACCTGGCCGAATACGGGATCGAGAAGATCGTCCGCGACCTCCGCGTCCACCAGATCCTGGAGGGCACGAACGAGATCATGCGGCTGATCGTGGCCCGGAGCCTGATCGGCCGCTAGGGCGCGGGCCCGAACGGGACGGGGGGGCGGCCTCCGCCCGCAAGCTCGGGGCCGAGAGACACGAAGGCCGCTTGTCAGCGGCGAGATTCTCGGTGTCTCTGTCGGCAACAGACACGATCACCGAAGGTGGTCGCGACAGGCTCGCCTGTCGGATGAATGGTGGGAGGACAGCGTTTGTCGACAATCGCCTTTATCGGCCTTGGCAACATGGGCGGCCCGATGGCCGCTAACCTCGTGAAGGCGGGGCACCAGGTGACCGGGTTCGACCTGGCCGCCGCATCCTGCGACACCGCGCGCGGGGAGGGCGTCGCCATCGCGGCCTCCGGAGCGGAGGCGGTGCGGGGCGCGGAGATCGTCGTCACCATGCTGCCGGCCGGCAAGCACGTGGTCTCGGTCTGGTCCGAGATCGCGCCCGCCATCGCGTCCGGTGCCCTGATCGTCGACTGCTCGACGATCGACGTCGAAAGCGCCCGGCGCGCGCATGCGATCGCGGCCGAGCACGGCCTGCCCTCACTCGACGCCCCGGTCTCAGGGGGCACGGTCGGCGCCAAGGGCGCGACCCTGACCTTCATGGTGGGCGGCAGCGAAGCGGCCTTTGCGACCGGCCACCCGGTCCTCGCCCAAATGGGACGACGGGTCGTCCATTGCGGCGACGCCGGCGCGGGCCAGGCTGCCAAGATCTGCAACAACATGATCCTCGGCATCACGATGATCGGGATCTCGGAGGCGTTCGTGCTGGCGGAAAAGCTGGGCCTCTCGCATGAGGCGCTGTTCGACGTCGCGTCGACCTCGTCCGGCTCCTGCTGGGCGCTGACCACCCATTGCCCGGTGCCCGGCCCGGTGCCGACGAGCGCGGCCAACAACGGCTACAAGCCGGGGTTTGCGACAGACCTGATGCTGAAGGACCTGCGGCTCTCGCAGCAGGCGGCGCTGGCCGCCGGCGCCGCGACGCCGCTCGGCGCGGAGGCCGCCCAGCTCTACGGCCTGTTCCAGGCTGCCGGCCACGGCGGCGAGGATTATTCGGCCGTCATCAACTTCCTGCGCGGCCGCAGCGACGGCGCCTGAGCGGGTGGAGTGTTGCACGTCTCCTACAGCCAGCGTGCGCCCGGCTGGCTAGGCTTTTCCATCTTCCTGGGGTTGTAGAGCCAGCGGCTCGCAAAAGGCCATGGCGCGCGCGCCCTTTCCAGATCCGGCTCGAGACGCCGCTGCCCTCCTTCGCAGGCTCGGCTTTGCGGTCCTGATGCTCGTCCTACCAGTCGTGGCGCTGTTCTCGCGGCGCGGCGCGGTTCTGTTTCTGCCGATCGGTGTCGCGCTGCTCGTCATCGCCAGTGCGATCGACGGGGGGCATCGTCCGCTCCGCGACAGCGCTGACCGGATCGCGGGTTCCGCCGGCGTCCTGGCGGCCGCCTTCGGGTTCGGCTGGGCCGCCGTGTCGCTGCTCTGGGTTCCCGACCCCTCCCTGTCGGGCGAGCGCTTTCTTGGCCTTCTCGCGAGCGCCGGGCTCGGCGTCGCCGGATACCTGGCGCTGCCGGACCGGATGCGGGCGGCGAACCTTTATCTCGTTCCGGTCGGGGCCGCCTGCGCGGCGATCGCGGTGGTCCTGACATGGCTCGTCCTGCCCCGGATGGCGGAGCCGGAAGCGGAGGGACAGAGCCTCCTGCGGGGGTTGGCGGCCGTCGCGCTCCTGACCTGGCCGTCCATCGCCTGGCTGCGCTCGCGCAACCGCGACCTCGCGGCGGCGGGCCTCGTGGTGGTTATCGCGCTCGGCACCCTTCTCGGGCCGGAGCCGGCGATCTCGGCGGCTTTCGCGGCCGGTGCGCTGGCCTATGTGGTCGTGGCGCTCGCACCGACCGTTGGTCTCGCGGCCGTGCGCGTCATCCTCCCCGCCATTGTCCTGCTGTCGCCCGCGCTTCCCTTCATTCTGTCCCCCGTTGCGCCCCTCATGCCGGACGGAGGCGCCTTTGCCGGAGCCCTGCACGCGTGGAACGCCCTGGTCGCGTCCGAGCCGGCGCGCCTCGTGACCGGGCATGGCTTCGGGGCCTTCATCCAGGCCCGCGTCGGCCAGGTGCTCCCGCCCGGCACCCCGGACACGCCCCTTGTCCAGATCTGGTACGACCTCGGCGCCGTGGGCGCACTGGCGGTCGCCGCCGCGATTTGGGCCGGGCTGCGCGGCGCGGCGACGAGCTATGCGCCGCTGCTGCCCGGTGTGGTCGGCGCGTTCACGGCCGCGTTCTCGCTGGCCTGTGCGGGCGTCGGCAGCGGCCAGGCGTGGTGGCCTGCTTCGCTCGCGGTGCTCGTGCTCGCCTTTGTCGGCATCCAGCGCGGCCAGTTCCGGACGCGGCGCCCGAAGCTGCGCGATCTCGGTCGCCCCTAGGGCTCCGCGTGCCAGGGATCGCGGTTCCCGATCTCGTCCCGGTGCCGGGTCGCGAAGCCCGAGCTACACTGCGTCCCTAGAGCTATTCGACCACCGCGGCAACTGAGCCGCCCGGAGCCTCCACGTGATGCGTACGAACCTCACGATCGATTCCAGCCGGCTCTGGGGCACGCTGATGGAGACCGCGGAGATCGGCGGCACCCCGAAGGGCGGGATCTGCCGCCTGACGCTCACCCAGGAGGACCGGCGGGTTCGG
>JAQGJZ010000504.1 GCA_028290385.1 Enterovirga sp. | reverse complement strand
GGCAGCCTGAGAGTCGGGATAGTCGGGGTCGGTAATTGCGCGTCGTCCTTTGTCCAGGGACTGACCTATTACCGGGATGCGCGGTCAAACGAGCCGGTGCCCGGGCTGATGAACGTGGAGCTCGGCGGCTATCACGTCCGCGACATCGAGATCGCGTCCGCGTTCGACATCAACGCCGGCAAGGTCGGCAAGGACGTTTCGGAGGCGATCTGGGTCGCGCCCAACAACACGCACCGCTTCGCGGACGTGCCGCGGACCGGCGTCACTGTAGAGCGCGGGCCGACCTTCGACGGGCTCGGCCGTTATCTTCGTGACGAGATCGAGGAATCGGCAGCGCCGGTCTGCGACGTCGCCGAGATTCTGGACCGGACCAAGACGGAGATCCTCGTCTCCTATCTGCCGGTCGGGTCGGAGCAGGCGACCCGCTTCTATGCCGAGCAGGCCCTGGAGGCGGGCTGCGCGTTCGTGAACTGCATCCCGGTCTTCATCGCGTCCGATCCCGAATGGCGGAAGCGCTTCGAGGCGAAGAAGCTCCCGATCATCGGCGACGACATCAAGAGCCAGGTCGGCGCAACCATCGTGCACCGCACGCTCGCCAATCTCTTCCGCGAGCGGGGGGTCAGGCTCGACCGGACCTACCAGCTGAATTTCGGGGGCAATGCCGATTTCCAGAACATGCTGGAGCGCGAGCGCCTCGAATCGAAGAAGATCTCGAAGACCCAGGCCGTTACCAGCCAGCTCGACATTCCGCTGCCGGCCTCCGACGTCCATGTCGGCCCGAGCGATTTCGTGCCGTGGCTGACCGATCGGAAATGGGCCCATATCCGGCTGGAGGGCACTACCTTCGGGGGCGTGCCGTTGAACCTAGAACTGAAGCTCGAGGTGTGGGATTCGCCGAACTCGGCCGGGATCGTGATCGATGCCGTGCGCTGCGCCAAGCTGGCGCTCGACCGCGGCATCGGCGGCGCGCTGATCGGCCCGTCCAGCTACTTCATGAAATCACCACCGCAGCAATTCACCGACCACGAGGCGCACGATCTGGCGGAAGCCTTCGCGAAAGGCACCGCCTGAGCCGGTGGGGGAGCCGGGAACAACAATCCTTCTGGTGCGTCATGCCGCTCATGATCGAGTGGATCGCATCCTATGCGGGCGCATGCCGGGCGTGAGCCTCGGCGAGACCGGGCGGGCGCAGGCCGCCCGTGTGGCGGAGCGGCTCTCGGGAGCGCGGCTCGCGGCCGTGTATTCCAGCCCGCTCGAACGGGCCCGTGAAACGGCGGAGCCGATCGCGGCTGCCGCTCAGGTGCCCGTGACGGTCGCGGCCGGGCTGCACGAGATCCATGTCGGCGCGTGGACCGGGCGCAGCTTCGTCGAGCTCGACGCCGATCCGCTTTGGGCCACCTGGAACACCGCGCGGGCGGACGGCCAGGCCCCGGACGGGGAGCGGATGCAGGCGGTGCAGGATCGCGTGCTGCAGGAGCTGGAGAGCTTCCGCCGCCGCCACCCGGGCGAATGCGTCGCGGCCGTGTCGCATGCCGACGTGATCAAGGCTGCGCTGTGCGGCGTCCTCGGCCTGTCGCTCGACCGCTACCACGCCTTCGAGATCGAGCCGGCTTCCGTTTCCGCTCTCGTCCTCTGGGAGGGGGGCGGAAAGGTCCTCGGGCTCAACGGGCGGTGCGGCGCATGAGGATCGTGGTCTTCGGCCTGACGATCTCGTCCTCCTGGGGGAACGGCCACGCGACCTTGTGGCGGGGCCTTTGCCGGGCGCTCGCGGCGCGCGGGCACGACGTCGTCTTCTTCGAGCGCGATACGCCCTATTACGCCGACAATCGCGACCTGCACGACCTGCCGGGCGGTGAGCTCGTCCTGTATCCCGATTGGGACGCGATCCGGCGTCGGGCGGTCGGGGAGATCGCGGGCGCGGATGTCGCGATGGTGACGTCGTATTGCCCGGATGGGCTGGCCGCGACCGCGGCTGTGCTCGAGGCCGGTCGCGCGCTGCGGGTGTTCTACGACCTCGACACCCCGGTGACCCTCTCCCGCATGGCCCGGGGTGAGTCGACGGGCTATATCGGCCCGGACGGGCTTCATGGCTTCGACCTCGTCCTCAGCTTCACGGGCGGTGTCGCGCTGGATGAGCTGAGGAGCCGCCTCGGGGCCGGCCGCGTCGCTCCGCTCTACGGCCATGTCGATCCCGCCACGCACCGGCCGGCGCAGCCGCTGGAGCGCTTCCGGGCGGACCTGTCCTATCTCGGTACCTATGCGGCGGATCGGCAGGCGGCGCTCGAGCAGCTCTTCGTCGAGCCGGCGCGGGCGCGGCCGGAGCGGCGCTTCCTGATCGGCGGCGCGCAATACCCCAAGGACTTTCCGTGGACGGACAACATCTTCTTTGTCCGCCACCTGCCGCCGGTCGAGCATCCGGCATTCTTTTCTTCTGGGCGCCTCACCCTCAACGTCACGCGCCAGGCGATGGCCGAGATGGGCTGGTGTCCGTCCGGCCGGCTGTTCGAAGCGGCCGCCTGCGGCGTGCCGATCCTGTCCGACACCTGGGAGGGGCTCGACGCCTTTTTCGAGCCGGGCACGGAGATCCTGACGGCGGAGACCACGGACGACGCGCTCGCCGCGATCGACCTGTCCGATGCCGAGCTCGGCCGCGTGGCGAGGGCGGCGCGCGAGCGCACGCTCGCCGAGCACACCTCCGATCGGCGGGCGATCGAGTTCGAGCGGCTCGTCAGTGAGGCGCGCCAGCCCGCGCCGGTCCTCGCGGAGGCCTGATCCATGTGGGGCATCATTCCGGCGGCCGGCCGCGGCAGCCGCATCCAGCCGCTCGCCTTCTCCAAGGAGCTCCTGCCCGTCGGCAGCAGGCTGCAGGACGGGGTCGAGCGGCCCTGCGCCGTGTCCGAATATCTCGCCGAGCGCATGATCAAGGGTGGGGCGGACAAGATCTGCTTCGTCATCTCGCCCGGGAAATCCGACATCCTCGCGTATTTCGGCGGCGCGTTCGGCGGCGCCGCCATCGCCTATGTGGTTCAGCCGCAGGCCGCCGGCCTGTGCGACGCGATCTTCCGCTCCGTGCCGTTTGTCCGCCCGGACGAGCCCGTGATGGTGGGCCTGCCGGATACGGTGTGGTTTCCGGACGATGCGCTGGCGCAGCTGCCGGACGACACGCTGTCCTTTCTGCTGTTCCCGGTGGAGCGGCCCGAATTCTTCGACGCAGTGGTCCTGGACGGGGCCGACCGGGTGCTCGAGATCCAGGTGAAGCGCCCGGAGGCCAGCTCCAACTGGATCTGGGGCGCGTTCAAGATGCCGGGCTCCGTCCTGCACGAGCTGCACGCGCTGTGGCGCGAGCGCGACTGCGAGGACGAGTATATCGGCACGCTCGTGAACGCTTATCTGGCGCGGGGCGGCCGCGCGGTCGGCGTGAAGGCCGGCCGGTCCTATGTGGATGTCGGCACGCTCGGCGGATACCGCTCGGCCATCAGCCTCCTGTCGGGCAGCGCCGCGGGTTCAGCACGCAAGCAAGAGGTGTCAGCCGAATGAC
>JAQGJZ010000431.1 GCA_028290385.1 Enterovirga sp. | reverse complement strand
GCTTCCGGGCTGAAATGGGTGATCGAGCTCACCCCGTAAGGCGGGGTGTCCACGGTGATGAAGTAGCCGCCCGGCCTCGTTCACCTCGACCGCGCCGCCGCCGCCTTACGGCGTCCCATGCAGGGTGCGGGCCACGTGGTTACCGGCCCCTTAACCAGCCGGGCGGCCGGCGTCGGGCGTAGCCGCGGCGCGCCGCCTCGAACGCCACCAGGAACGCCACGAGGTTTTGGGGCAGCGCGTCGCACAGATAGCCGCCCTCCTGCACCAGCAGCACCGTCGCATGCGCGGCGGCGATCGCCCGGGCGGCCGCGCGGAAGCCAACCGTCGTCACCTTCAGGGCACCGATCGGATCGTGCTCGGATGCATCGAAGCCGAGCGCCACGACGAGCGCGGCCGGGCGGAATGCCGCGATCCTGTGCAATCCCTCCGCGATCGTGCCCAACCAGGCGTCATCGCCCGAGCCGTGCGCCAGCGGCAGGTTGAGGTTGGCGCCCTCGCCCGCGCCTTCGCCGGTCTCGCTGGCATAGCCGGCATAGAACGGGAAATAGTTCGCCGGATCGGCATGGACGGACACGGTAAGCACGTCGCCGCGGCCGTAGAAGATGCCCTGCGTGCCGTTGCCGTGATGCACGTCGATGTCGAGGATCGCGATTGGCCCGCCGGTCTTCGCCAGGAGCCGCTCCGCCGCGATCGCGGTGTTGTTGAGGAAGCAGAAGCCACCGGCCGAATCCGCATAGGCATGGTGGCCGGGCGGGCGGCAGAGCGCATAGGCCGCCCCGTGCTCCAGAACCGCGTCCGCGGCCGTCACGGCGGCCTGCGCGCTGCCGTGGATCGCCTCCCAGGTGCCGGCCCGGATCGGCGTCGAGGTATCGGCCATGTGGTAGCCGAGCAGCCCGAGCAGCCCCTCGGGCCGCGCCTGCATCTGCGGGCGGGCGAAATGGCCGGTCAGGATCTCCTCGCCGATTCCCGGCAGCTCGTCCTTCCGGCCCCAGGCCGTCCGGAGGAGGTCGAGATAGCTGTCCGTGTGGACGGCCCGCAGCGGCTCGATCCCATGATCCGCCGCCTCCGCGAGGGCGTGGCCCGCACCCTCCGCCGCGCCGCGCAGGATCCGGTAGCGCTCGGCCTGCTCGGGATGCGGGATGGTCTGCCCGCGCCGGAAATAGCCGGTCGGCTCGTGCCGGATCGAGGCCGGGGCGTGGATAACGATCATGCAGGCAAGTCCATGGCGGGCGGATCGGATCTCCGAGCCGATCACGAGCATTTTTCTTGAACGGCATCGGGGCGCAACGGAATAGCGAGGCCCAGGAAGCCGTCATCGGTTTCGGCTTCGATGCATCGGAACGTCGCCCCGGCAGCGCATCAGGAAGGTCACGACATGATCAGCAGACGCACGATCCTCGCTTCGGCTCCCGCTGCGGCCGCAGCCGCCGGCATGGCACCCGCACTGGCCCAGAACGCGGGCGCACCGGCGGCCGGCGCCGCGGGTGCGGGATCGGCCGCCGGGCAGGCGCCCGGCTTTTACCGCTACAAGGTCGGGGATATCGAGATCACGGCCGTGCATGACGGAGTCGCGATGCGCCCGGTCGAAGGCCTCGTGCGCAACGCCGAACTCGGCGACGTGAAGAAGGCGCTGACTGAGGCGTTCCTGCCCGACACCGCGCTGCCCATCACCTTCACGGCGCTTGTGATCCGGTCGGGCGGCAAGACGGTCCTGATCGACACCGGGAACGGCGACAATGGCGCCCCGACCTCCGGCCATTTCATGCGGAATTTCCGCGCCGCGGGGTTCGACCCGGCGCAGGTCGACACGGTCCTGATCAGCCATTTCCACGGCGACCATATCGGCGGCCTCCGGCTGAAGGACGGGACCGCACCCTTCGCCAAGGCCGAAATCATGGTGCCGGAGACCGAATGGGCCTTCTGGATGGACGATGCGAAGATGAGTGCCGCGCCCGAGGGCATGAAGGGTGGGTTCCAGAACGTTCGCCGTGTCTTCGGCCCGGTCGCCAAGGACGTGAAGCAGTTCCAGGCCGGCAAGGAGCTCGCGCCGGGCATCACCGCCGTGTCCGCACCGGGTCACACCCCCGGGCACACCGCATTCCGCATCGCATCGGGCGACAAGCAGCTGATGATGGTGGCGGACATCACCAACCACCCGGCGCTGTTTGTGCGCAACCCGGCCTGGGCGGCGGTGTTCGACATGGATGCCGAGGTGGCGCGCGACACCCGCGTAAAAATCCTCGACATGGCTGCGGCCGACCGCATCCAGCTCGCCTTCTACCATGCGCCGTTCCCGGCGACCGGCCACGTGCTGAAGGACGGCTCCGGCTTCCGCTTCGTGCCCGTGCAATGGAGCTCCGCCGTCTGAGACGGTGAGGAACCGGCGCGGGTGTTTCGCCCGCGCCGGCCGACCGGACGCATCCCGCCGGTTCCAAGCCGCCGCGCCCTCGTGTAGAGGCAGCCACTCCGCCGCGACGCGGCGGCGGCCCGGGCATCTGCCCTCTGGACAGAGCGGACGACATGACAGGCCGGGACATTTCGATCGCCTTCATGGCGAGCGCGGCTCCCGAGGCGCAGGCCGCCTGCGAGGACCTGTCGCGACGCTACCCCCACGTCTCGCCCGAAGAAGCCGAGATCATCGTGGCGATCGGCGGCGACGGCATGATGCTGCAGACCCTGCATCGTTCCATGGGCCGGACAAAGCCGGTCTACGGCATGAACAAGGGCTCGGTCGGCTTCCTGATGAACGAGTTCAGGCCCGACGATCTGTTGGATCGCCTCCGCGCGGCGCAGCGCAGCATCGTCCATCCGCTGCTGATGGAAGCCCGCGACGTCGAGGGCACGAGCCACCGGGCCTATGCGATCAACGAGGTGTCGATGCTGCGGCAGACGCACCAGGCCGCGAAGCTGCGCGTCGAGGTGGACGGCAAGGTGCGGCTGCAGGAGCTGATCGCGGACGGGCTGCTGGTCGCAACGCCGTTCGGCTCGACGGCCTACAACCTGTCGGTGAACGGGCCGATCCTGCCGCTGAACGCGCCGCTGCTGGCGTTGACGCCGATCTCGGCGTTTCGGCCACGGCGCTGGCGCGGCGCCTTGCTGCCCGACCGCGCCAAGATCACGATCAACGTGCTCGATCCGGAGCTGCGCCCGGTCAGCGCGGTTGCGGATCACACCGAGTTCCGGCGCATCGCCTGCGTCAGCGCCTCGCTGGATTACACGATCGACCTCGTGATGCTGCACGACCCCGGCCACGGGCTCGAGGAGCGCATCCTGGTCGAACAGTTCGGGTACTGAGGCGGCCTCAGGCGGCCAGCATCCCGCCGCCGGCCTGCGGCCCTGCGAGCATCTCGGGCGCGTGCCGCATGACGATCTCGAGCGCCGCCTCGTCGGCCAGTTCCTCGGCCACGAGGCGCGCCTCGTCCCGCGCCGCTTCCACGTCGAACCGCCGCAGCAGCGCGACAAGCCGGCCGGCCTGATCCGGCGGCAGCGTGCTGCAGGCGGCCAGCGCCCGCTCGATCACCCGGCGCGACAGCTTGGCCCCGACTGGACGACCCGCGAAGCCCGCGACGCGCCAGGCTTCCAGGGCGGCCTCGAAGGCCGGGCACAGGCTCGGCGGCAGCCCCGCCTTGGCGAACATGGCCCGGAAGCCGGGCCCGCCGGCCTCGCGGCAGAACCCGGCGACGCGCTTCGGCGAAAGCTCGGTCAGCTCGCAGAACGCGGCTTCGACGAACGCCATCTCGCCCGACAGGATCGCGCGCAGGATCAGGGCCGGCGTCAGCTGGTCCGAGCTGCGGAGATAGGCGACGAGCCGCTCCACCTCGTCCCGCTCCGACCCGGCCGACAGCGCGACCGTGGTGCGCTCGCGCGCTTCCCGCGTGGCGCGGCCGGAGCGCTCGGGGCTGAGCCAGCCGCAGCCGACCACGAACCGTTCGAGCGAGCGCGCCAAGGCCGCCGCGATCGCCTGCGCGACATCGGCCGGCAGATCCGGGCGGGCGAGCAGCGCCTCGCGCAGCAGGGCCGTGTCACCGTGCCGCTCGACCAGCCGCGCCAGTGTCGGATGGCCGATCTCGGCGCCGGGGTTGCGGGCGAGCTGCACAAGGGCGCTCGGGCGGCCGATCTCGGCGAGCCCGGCCGAAACCGCCGCCGACAGGTAGGGACGCGACGCGATCGCGCCCTGGATGCGCTCGCAGCCGAGCGCCGCGGCGTCGATGAGATCGGCGTCGATCAGGACCGGCGAGCGGGACAGCACGAGCTCCGCCACCTCCGTCGAATCCGCCGCCAGCGCCAGCACGATGTGGCGCGGCGCATCCGGCGAAGCCGCGAGACTTTCGGCCATGGCGCGGCGCACGATCGCGGACGGATCGTCCAGCATGGCGGTCAGCGCGGTCTCGGCTTCCCAGCGGTCGCTGTCCGACAGGTCGGAATACAGAAACGCCTTGGCGAGGGCGGCCGTCGCCTCGGCGCGGTGCCCCGGCGAGGCGTTTCGGGCCCAAAGCAGGAAGCGGCGGACGATCATCTCGGCAGGCCTGTCGTGGCGACGCGCTGGGGATTCAAGGCGCTCGCGGGCAGCACGGCGGCGCGCGGACGCGGCGGTGGCAGGGGTACGTTGGCGATCGGGGCTGGAGCGATGCTGGCGGGAGCGATGCCGGCGGAAGCCGCAGGCGCGCTCTCCGCCTCGCGCGGCACGGCGGCCTCGCCACCATCGGCCTTGGGGAAATACGCGATCCCCGGCCCCTTCTGCTCGGCCGTGCTGCGGTTCACGCGCCAGAGCTTGGCGACCGCGTCCGAGACCGGGCCGGTGCGGTTGTCGTTGCGGAACATGCCGTGGAGCGACGGGCCCTCCCCGGTCCGCGTCAGCGCCACCGGGCCGGTCGCCGTCACCGTGCGGGGCGCGGACGGTGCGGCTGTCGCCGCGGGAGCCACATTGCTCAGAGCGGCATAAAGCTCGGCCGCGCTGCGCGGCTTGCCGCTGCGGTCAAAGAAGATCGGCCGGTTGGCGGCGGCGGCCTCGGGCATGTCGGCCGCGACCGGCCGGTCGGGGGTCTGGCTCGCCGAGCGGATGAGGTCGGCGGCGCCGCGCGCCCCGAGGAGATGCGCCATGTAGAGCTCGCCGCCGGTCGGCTCCCGCCCGGTCGCAGCGGCAAGCGCTTCGCGGTTCTGCTGGGTGAGCGCCCCGGCCATCATGGAGGCGAGGCGCGGATCCTCGCGCAGCTTGAGAATCGCCTCGCGCGCCCCGCTATCCGCGACCGCGTAGCCACCCTCACCGCGCGCGCTGATGGAGGCGGAGAGGTCGGACAGCCCGAGCTTGGCACCCTCGGTCTTCATCAGCCCGAGCCAGGTCTGCTCGATGAACTGGAACAGCCCGGTCGCGGAGGAAGTGGGCGCCTTGGCGCTCGGGTCGAGCGCGGATTCGCGCTGCGCCGTCGCGAGCAGGTATTCGAAGCTCGAGCCGGTCTGCTCCGCCCCCTGCCGGATCGCGTCGACGACCGGCGTCGCGGGTGCGCTCGCGCGGGGCTCGGCGGGCGTCGTGAACAGGAACATCGATCGGGAGCGGCGCCTCGAAGAGAGCCCGAGCTTGAGGCCGCTATGGTAAACGAAGCCTCAACCGACCCGGGCCGGAGAGGCCAGGAGAGCGCTATGAACAAGGGAAAACGCCGCCGCGGCCCGCCTGCCGGCCCGCATCGCCCCGCCGGGCATGATCGGCGGGTGTGAGAGCATGCGCGCGGCTCTTCTCGTGTCGGATTCGGATTCGCGGCTGTTGGGCACCATCGGCGAGGCCCACCCGGACCTGCTGCTGCTCGACGCGACCGGCCCTGACCTCGCCGAGCGAGCCCGGGCCGGGCGGGCGGCGCTGCCGGGCGTTCCGGTGTTTATCCGCATCAGCCCGCTGGCCGAGGGTAGCGACGGCGAGCTGGACGCCGCCATGCGGGCGCGCGCGAACGGCATCTGGCTGCGGAATGCGGCCGGGCGGCGCGCCGCCGAGCAGCTCGGCGCGCGCATCGCGGTCCTGGAGGCACGGCTCGGCATCGCGGACGGCGCAACCGGCATCGTCGCGTCGGTGGAGAGCCCGGTGGGGGCCCTCGCCATTTCATCCCTCGCCGAAGCGGGCCCGCGTCTGGCCGGGATCACCTGGAATCGCTCTGCCCTGTCCCGGGCGCTCGGCTGCGATCCGAACCCGGAAGCCGAGATGGCAGAGCCGCTGCGCGCCGTGCGGGCCAGCCTGCTTCTCGCGGCCGCGGCCGCCGGTGTGCCGGCGATCGACTCGGCCGCCGCCGGCTCGGAGGATTTCGACCGCGAGGCCAGCTTGGCCCGGCGGGACGGCTTCGCGGCGAAGCTGGCGCGCGATCTCGGCCAGCTCGCCGCGCTGAAGCGGCTCGGCGCTCAGGCGCCCTTGGGACGCTGGATGGAGAACTTCGTCTCCGGCGTCGCGACGAAGTAATCCATGTAGCCGCTGCGCATGATCGGCCGCATGGCGGCCGTGTCGACGAGGCCGTCCTTGATGAAGCGGTCGTCGATATGGACGCCGATCACCTGGCCGAGCACCAGGTACTGGTCCATCTTGCGCCCGTCCCGGTCCTCGAGCTGGATGGTGCGCAGCCACTGGCATTCCAGCGCGGCCGGCGCCTCCGCGACGCGCGGCGCCTTCACCAGGTTGCAGGGCGCCGCCGTCAGGCCCGCGAAGGCGAGCTCGCTCTGGCCGCGCGGCAGCGGGGCCGAGGTGAGGTTCATCGCCTCGCGCGTGTCGTAGGTCGCAAGGTTGCAGACGAACTCCTTCGTCTCGTCCACGAACGCCACCGCGTCCTTGTAGCCGTTGGACGAGAAGGCGACGACGACCGGGCTCTCGGCGACGGCGTTGAAGAACGAATAGGGCGACAGGTTCAGCTCGCCCTTGGCGTTCAGGGCCGAGATCCAGCCGATCGGCCGGGGCCCGATCAGCGCCTTCATCGGGTTGTGGCGCAGGCCGTGGTCGTTCCTGGTGGCGTCGTAGAACATCGAGAGATCCTTCAGAGCCGCGTGACGATATGGGCGAGGTCGGGCCGCGGGCGGTCCGGCGGCACCTCGGCGGCCCGCCCGATATGGATGAAGCCGGCAAGCTCCTCCTCGGCGCTCAGCCCGAGCGCTTCAAGCACGCGGCGGTCGAATGCGTACCACTCGGTCAGCCAGGAGGTTGCAAAGCCGAGCAGGTTGGCCGCGACGACGAGGTTCATGCAGACTGCGCCGGCGGAGAGCACCTGCTCCCATTCGGGAATCTTCACGTGCGGGCGCGCGGTCGAGACCACGGCCACGACGAGGGGGGCCCGCGCCAGCCTGCGGCGCTCCGTCTCGACCCTGTCCGGGGCGGCTTCCGGCTCGTCGGCGCGGAATGCCGCCGCGATGGTCGCGCCGATGCGCTCGCGCGCCTCGCCCTCGATGACGAGGAACCGCCACGGGGCGAGCTTGCCATGGTCGGGCACCCGGGACGCCACCTTGAGGATCGCTTCGAGCTCGGCCGCGTCCGGCCCCGGGCCGGTCATGAGATGCGGCGGGACCGAGCGCCTGCGGGCCAGGGGAGCCAGTCGTTCGTTCATTCTACCTTCAGCCGAAGAGGAGCAGAGAAGAAGCAGGCCCGCAGATTAGAACCGTCAGGTCGGCTGCGGACATGCCGGGAGCAAGGGTCCGCCATCTCCCTGCCATGTGGTTCCTGTTCTTGATCACAACGATCGGGCAAGAGCCAGGGCAGAACCGGCGGTCGGTCGCGGCCTTGGGGGAGTCTAGGTGTCAAAAGCGTATCATCCGGCGCCGGGGCTGTGCCCGGCCGTCTCGGGCGCGTGCCCCATGACTCTCCCGGCCTCCCCTTCCACGGTTTCTCACGTCCATGCGCGCTGAATTCGTCGGCCCGGTGGGTGGCGGCACGGCCGCGCTCATCGGCGCTGAAGCCGTCCCGTTCGGCGTCGACCCGCTGCGCCCGCTCTACGGCACCTGGACGCACCGGCAATGGATGCTGGCGGTCGGCGCGGTGCTCGCCTTCTGGGGCTGCGCGGCGCTCGCCTGGCCGCTGAGCGGCAGCGTCGTCCCCTGGGATTCGAAGAACCACTTCTACCCGATGCTTCGCTACCTGGGCGAAGCCCTCGCCAATGGCGAGCTGCCCCTCTGGAACCCCTACCATTTCAGCGGGCACCCGGCCGTCGCCGACCCGCAATCGCTGCTCTTCACCCCGACGATGCTGCTGTTCGGCTGGCTCGTGCCGGCGCCGTCGATGCAGCTCTTCGACGCCGTCGTGTTCGCGCATTTCCTGCCGGGCGCGCTGGCGATGCTGGCCCTTTTCGCGCGCCGCGGCTGGCGGCCGGAGGGCGCCTTCGTGGCGGTCGCGATCTTTGTCCTCGGCGGCTCCGCCTCGGCCCGCCTGCAGCATACGGGCATGATCTTCGGCTACGGGATGTTCCCCCTCGCGCTGCTTCTGCTCGAGGAGGCGCTGGACCGGTGCTCGTATCGCCTTGCCGCCCTGTTCGGCGTCGTGGCGAGCGCCATGGTGGTCGGCCGCGACCAGGTCGCGTTCCTGTCCGGCCTCGTGCTGATCGGCGTCGTCGTACATCAGGCCGTGCTGTCCGGCCGCGCCCTCGCCTACCTCCGCAGCCGTGCCGGCGTTCTGCTGCTTGCGGGCGTCGTCGGGGCGGCGCTGCTCGCCGTGCCCGTCATCCTGACCATGCAGTTGCTCGCCACCTCGACCCGGCCGTCCTTCGGCTTCGGGGTCGCCGCGATGGGGTCGCTGCCGCCGGAAAGCCTGACGACCCTCCTGTTCGCCAACGTCTTCGGCTCCTTGCGCTGGACCTATGATTATTGGGGGCCGGACTGGCACTCCCTGGTCGAGGGCACCTGGACGGACCGCGCCACCAACTACCTGTTCGCCGGCACGGTCCCGGCCGTGCTGCTGCTTTGGCACGGCATCGCGGGCGGCCGCCTTCTGGCACGCGAGTTCCGGTTCTTCCTGATCATCGGCCTCGTCGCCGTGCTGTACGCGCTCGGGCGCTACACCCCGGCCTTCTCGATCGTGTTCGACAACCTGCCCGGGATCGCGCTCTACCGCCGGCCGGCGGACGCGACCTTCATCATCAACATCGCCCTCGCCTTCGCGGGCGGATACCTGGTCCACCGCTTTCTCAACGACGGCAACCCGCGCTTCGCCGAGATGCGCCGCTCGCCACTCGCGGCCGTTCTCGTTGCCGGCGCGATCGCGCTCGTCGCGGCCGGCATCCTGTCCGGCCTCACCGTCGCGATCCGCGCCAACCAGGGTGCGGCAGCCGGTGCCGAGATCGGCCTCGGCCTCCTGCTCGCGGGG
>JAQGJZ010000355.1 GCA_028290385.1 Enterovirga sp. | reverse complement strand
CTTGTCCATCGGATCGCAGTGCTGGAACTTGTTCTTGATCACGTCCATCGCCTCCAACACCATGGCCGAATAGGAGAGATATGAGTTCGCGGAAGGATCCGGGAACCCCACCTCGACGCGCTTGGCATTCGGGCTTGTGGTGTAGGGGATTCGGCAGTAGGCGGAGCGGTTGCGGGCCGAATAGGCCAGCAGCACCGGGGCTTCGTAGCCGGGCACGAGGCGCTTGTAGGAGTTGGTGGACGGGTTGGTGAAGGCGTTCAGGGCCTTCGCGTGCTTGATGATGCCGCCGATGTACCAGAGGCATTCCTGGCTGAGGTCGGCATACTTGTCGCCCGCGAAGATCGGCTTGCCGTCCTTCCAGATCGACTGATGCACGTGCATGCCCGAGCCGTTGTCGCCATAGACCGGCTTCGGCATGAATGTGGCCGACTTGCCGTAGCTCTGCGCGACGTTGTGGATGCAGTACTTATAGATCTGCATCTGGTCGGCCATGGGGACGAGCGTGTCGAACTTCACGCCGAGCTCGTGCTGGGCCGAGGCCACTTCGTGGTGGTGCTTCTCGACGCTGACGCCCATGGCCTGCATGGCGGCCAGCATCTCGCCGCGCATGTCCTGCGCCGAATCCAGCGGCGGAACCGGGAAGTAGCCGCCCTTCATCGGGATGCGGTGGCCCATATTGCCACCTTCGTAATCGGTGTCGCCGTTGGTCGGCAGCTCGACGTTGTCCAGCTTGAAACCCGTGTTGTACGGGTCGGCCATGAACTTCACGTCGTCGAAGATGAAGAACTCGGCCTCGGGGCCGAAATAGGTCGTGTCGCCGATGCCGAGCGACTTCATGTAGGTCTCGGCCTTCTTGGCAATGCCGCGCGGGTCGCGGTCATAGGGCTCGCCGGTCGTGGGCTCGAGGATGTCGCAGACGATCGACATCGTGGAGGCCGAGAAGAAGGGGTCCATCTGCGCCGTCGCCGGGTCCGGCAGCAGGATCATGTCGGACTCGTTGATCGCCTTCCAGCCGGCGATGGACGAGCCGTCGAACATCGTACCTTCGGCAAAAAGGTCCTCGTCGACGAGCGAAACGTCGAAGGTGACATGCTGCCACTTTCCGCGCGGGTCGGTGAAGCGCAGGTCGACGTACTTGACGTCGTTGTCCTTTATCGCCGCAAGCACGTCTTTGGCTGTCGTCGTGGCCACGTGGTCCTCTCCATGAAGTCTGATAAAAACCGGGGCTGCGCGCCCGGCAGGGGCGTTGACGCTCAGACGGCGTCGGTGCCCGTTTCTCCGGTCCGGATGCGGATCGCTTCCTCGACCGCCGATACAAAAATCTTGCCATCCCCGATGCGGCCCGTCTGCGCCGCTTTGCGGATCGCCTCCACGGCAGCATCGACCTGGTCGTCGCCGAGGACGATCTCCAGCTTCACCTTGGGCAGGAAGTCGACCACGTATTCGGCGCCGCGATACAGCTCCGTGTGGCCCTTCTGCCGGCCGAAACCCTTCGCCTCCAGCACCGTGATGCCTTGCAATCCGACTTCCTGAAGAGCCTCCTTCACCTCGTCGAGCTTGAAGGGCTTGATGATGGCTTCGATCTTCTTCATCTCGGATGCGGCCTGGATGCGCGAGGGTCCTTGACGCGGGTCTTAGCATCAGGGCCGGGGGCATGCCACGTCGAATCCCGGGCGCACGGGCGCGGCTGCCTACCATTTGTGCATTGGCCTGCCTAATCGTGCAGCAGCGGACGATTGCGCGAGCACCGGGGCGCCGAGCGGAGCCATGAACCAGATGCAGCTGCTGCTCACGTCCGGTCGGATGCGCGAGGCGGACCGCCGTGCCATCGCGGCCGGCACGCCCGGTTTCACGCTGATGCTGCGGGCCGCGGAGGCGGTTGCCGAGGCGGCCGCGCGCATGTTGCAGCCGGACGGCCGTGTGCTGGTTCTGTGCGGGCCCGGCAACAATGGCGGCGACGGCTTCGTCGTCGCCCGGCTGCTCGCCAATCGCGGCTTCCAGGTCGACGTGGCGGGGCTGACGTCCGTTGCCGAACTGTCGGGCGATGCCGCACAGGCGGAGCATCTGTGGGGCGAGGAGGTGCGTCCCCTGGATGAGGCCGATCCCGGTGCGGTTGATCTCGTCGTCGACGCCCTGTTCGGCACGGGGCTGGCGCGGGATCTCGGCGGGCCGGTCGCGGATGCGATCGGGCGTGTGAACGCCGCCGGCACGCCGGTGCTTGCGATCGACATCCCGTCCGGGGTGGATGCGGACACGGGCGCGATCCGCGGCGCCGCCGTGCGGGCGACCCGCACGGTGACCTTCGCTTGCCGAAAGCCCGGCCACGTTCTTTACCCGGGCCGGGCACTCGCCGGTGAGGTCGAGTTGGCGGATATCGGCGTGTCCTGTGCGGAGATCGAGGGTTCAGTGCTGATTGCGAACGCGCCCGACCTGTGGCTGCCGGCCTTCCCGCGGCTCGACCCCGCCGGGCACAAATATGATCGCGGCCACGCCCTGGTCGTGTCCGGCGGCCCGGCTCACACGGGGGCGGCACGGCTCGCGGCCCGCGGCGCGCTGCGGGCCGGTGCCGGCCTGGTCTCCGTGGTGACGTCCGCCCGGGCGCTGGCGGTCCATGCGGCGCACCTGACCGCGATCATGATGCGGGTCTGCGACGACCCGGACGAGTTCTCGGACCTCCTCACGGACGACCGTTTCAACGCGCTCGCGCTCGGGCCGGCGCTCGGCGTGGGGGAGGCGACGCGGCGCTGGGTCGAGGCGGCGCTCGAAGCCGACCGCGCCACGGTGCTCGACGCGGACGCCCTGACGAGCTTCGCCGGAGAGGCCGAGGTTTTTGCCGCCCTGACGCGCGCCCCGCGCGAAAATCCGGTGGTCCTGACCCCGCATGAGGGCGAGTTCAACCGGCTGCTCGCGGGCCCGGGGGAGGGCTCGGACGAGGCCAAAGCCATCGCCGCGCGTCCCTCGAAGCTCGATCGCGCGCTCGGCCTGGCGGCGTTCACGGGAGCGGTGGTGGTGCTGAAGGGCGCCGACACGGTGATCGCCGATCCGGAGGGAAGGGCGGCGATCAACGAGAACGGCTCGCCTTATCTGGGCACGGCGGGATCCGGCGACGTGCTCGCCGGGATCGTCTTGGGGCTGATGGCGCAGGGCATGCCGGGCTTCGATGCGGCGTGCTGCGGTGTCTGGCTGCACGCCGAAGCCGGTGCGCGGTTCGGGCCGGGCCTGATCGCCGAGGATCTGCCCGACCTGCTGCCGGCCGTGCTGCGCGACCTGCTGGGCTGACCTCAGGTCACCTCGAACCAGCCCCAGAGGCCGGTGTCGAAGCGCTCCAGCACGCTGGAGGCGATGACCCACTTGCCCGGGTTGTCCGCCACAAACGCGATGCGGGTCGTCCGGCCTTCCGCGACCTGGATCGTGTCCAGCCAATAAGGCTCCCAGCCGTCGTCCAGCGCGTGCAGCAGCCGACAGACATGGCCGTGCAGGTGGATCGGCTGCGGAAAGCCGGTCTGGTTGTGCAGGGCGAGCACGACCGGCTGGCCACGCTTCGCCGTGAACAGGGGAGGGCCCGCGACGCCGCCGGCCGCCCCGTTGATCTTCCAGATCGCCCGCGGATCGCCCGCGAAGACCGGCTCGCCCGAGGGCCCGCGGGTGGCCCCGCCGGAGATGGCGAGGTCCTTCCGCAGCGCGTTCTGGAGCTTGATCTCAGGCGGCAGCAGGGGATTGGGCTTCAGGTTGGCCGGAGGGGCCGCCCCGGCCTCCGCAGCGGACCCGATTGTGGTGATCTCGGCCAGCGGCACGCCCGAACCCAGAAGGGCCGTGATGCGGCCTGACTTCCCGGCCTCCGGGGCGAGTTCGACCAGCAGGTCGTAGCGCGTGCCGGGCGGAAAGGGCAGGCTCGCGCGCAGCGGCTCGAACCGGTCCGTCGGCTGCCCGTCCACCGCCGCCACGAACACCTTCAGGTCGTCGAAGCGGATCCGGAGCGCGCGCGCATTCGCGGCATTGGCCAGCCGGAGGCGGATATGCGAGCCCGGGGCCGCCTCGATGCGACGCGGCGGCTCCTCGCCGTCGAGACTCAGCCGATTGCCGAGCCGGCCCGCAATCGCGGCCTCCATGGGAGCCCCGAACGGCGCCAGCGCGCCCGAGGGTTCCAGGCGCCAGTCCCGCAGCACCAGCGCGAGGTCCGCCGCGACCTTGGGGGGCTCGCGCTCCTCAACGATCAGGAGCCCGGCGAGCCCGCGCCCGGCCGCCTCGCCCGAGCTGCCGGGGACCATCGGCCGGATCAGAACGAGGCCGGGGTCCGGCGCCTTGAAGCGGTACTCGAAGGACGAGCCGGGGGCGACCGGAGGCTGCGTCAGGCCCGCGACCCCATCCATGGCGTTCGGCCCGCGCAGGCCGTGCCAATGCAGGGTGAGCGGGGCCGGGGTGTCGTTGACGAATCGTGCCGAAAACTCCTCGCCGTGCTTCACCCGCAGCACCGGCACCGGGCTCGGGCCGTCGAACAGCCAGAGGTCGGCCTCCTGCGTCCCGTCCGGGAGGAGCTTGCGCCGCGCCGGTG
>JAQGJZ010000239.1 GCA_028290385.1 Enterovirga sp. | reverse complement strand
GGGCCGCCGGGCCGCCGGCTGAGGCGCGGCCGGTCAGCTTCGCCCGAGCCGCCCCTGGATCGCGTCCCAGGTGGCGGACGCGATGTCCGGCCCGCCCAGCCGGCGGATGGCCCGGATCCCCGTCGGCGACGTGACGTTAATCTCCGTGAGGTTGCCGTCGATCACGTCGATGCCGACGAAAATCAGGCCGCGCGCCTTCAGCTCCGGGCCAATCGTCGCGCAGATCTCGCGCTCCCGCTCGCTGAGCTCCGTCGCATTCGCAGCGCCGCCGCGCACCATATTCGAGCGCAGGTCGTTGGCCGCCGGCACGCGATTGACCGCGCCCAGCGGCTCGCCCTCGACCAGCACGATTCGCTTGTCGCCTTCCGTGATCTTCGGAAGAAAGCGTTGGATCACCCAGGGCTCCCGGAAGGTGACGGAGAACAGGTCGAACACGGAGCCAAAGTTGGGGTCGTCCGGCAGGAGCCGGATCACGGCCGCGCCGCCATGGCCGTGCAGCGGCTTCATCACCACCGCCCCGTATTCACGCCGGAACGCCTCGATCTCGGCCTTGTCACGGCTGATCAGCGTCGGCGGCATGAGCTGCGGAAAATGCGTGACGAACAGCTTTTCGGGCGCGTTGCGCACGGAGGCGGGGTCGTTCACCACCAGCGTCTTCGGGTGGATGCGCTCGAGCAGGTGCGTCGCCGTGATGTAGGCGATGTCGAAGGGCGGATCCTGCCGCATCAGCACGACATCCGCCTCGGACAGATCCATCCGGAAGGGCTCGCCGAGGGTGGCGTGATTGCCCTCTTCGTCGCGAACACGAAGCTCCTCGACGCGCGCGGTCACCTTGCCGTCGCGCATGGACAGCCGCTCCGGCCCGTAATGCAGGAGCCGGTGGCCGCGTTTTTCGGCCTCGAGCAGCAGGCCGAAGGTCGAATCGCCGGCGATCTTGATGGTCTGGATCGGGTCCATCTGGACCGCGACGGTGAGGGACATGAGCGTGCTCCGGTCGGTTGCGCCGGACCATAGCGGGTCGCGGCCTTCGCGCCATCTCGCGGCTTTCCTTTCGCGAGGCCGGTGCGTATCGGGACGGCAACAACGGGAGGTGATCGTGGTCGCGGATGCTTTGACCGAGGGGGCCGGACGGGCCTCTCCGAGTTCGGACGGCTGGCCGGGGGAGGTCTACCGGACTCTCAAGGCGGCCGGCGTCGGGCACATGTCCTATGTGCCGGATGCGGGCCACACCGCCCTGATCAAGCTGCTCGAAGCGGATCCTGATGTCGTCTGCAACGTCCTGACCACGGAAGAAGAAGGCATCGCGGTCTCGGCCGGGGCCTGGCTGGGCGGCCAGCGCTCGGTGCTGCTGATGCAGTCGAGCGGGGTCGGCAATTGCATCAACATGCTCTCGCTGCCGGCGATCGGGCGCTTTCCGCTGCTGATGCTGGTCACGATGCGGGGCGAGTGGGCCGAGTTCAATCCGTGGCAGGTGCCGATGAGCCGGGCCACGCAGCCGACGCTCGAAGCCATGGGCGTGCGGGTGATCCGGGCCGAAGAACCCGACGAGCTGGCCGAAATCGTCGATGCCGCGGCCGCCCTGGCCTACGAGGCGGACGGGCAGGTGGCGGTGCTGCTGGGCCAACGCCTCCTCGGCCGGAAGAAGTGGTGAGCGCCATGGCAGAAACGAACATGCTCGACCGGCGTGAGGTGGTTGCGCGCTTGCTGCGCGAGCGCGGCGATGCGCTCGTCGTGACCGGACTCGGTTCCCCGACCTACGACGTGCACGCGGCCGGCGATCACGACGGCAATTATTATCTCTGGGGCGCGATGGGCGGGGCCGCCCTTGTCGGGCTCGGGCTCGCCCAGGCCAGGCCGGATCGGCCGGTGCTGGTGATCACCGGGGATGGCGAGCAGCTGATGGGGCTCGGCGGGCTCGCGACCATCGGGGTGGCGAAGCCGCGCAACCTGACCGTGGTGGTGCTGGACAACCAGCATTACGGCGAGACGGGCATGCAGGCGAGCCACACGGCCGCGATCGACCTGGTCAAGATCGCCGAGGCCTGCGGCTTCGCGGAGGCCCGCACGATCCGCACCCAGGACGAGATGGACGCGCTCGGCTCGTCCCTGATGGGTCCGGCTTCGGGGCCCCGGCTTGTTCTGGTCAGGATCGCGGCCGAGAATCCGCCGCGCTCGCTCCCGTCGCGCGATGCGGTTTTCGTCAAGAACCGCTTCCGGGCGCATCTCGGCCTGCCCCAGGGCTAGGCCGGCTGCCGCAGGGCTAGCCGCCGAGATCGAGCGGGAAGGCCGCGATCACGTGCCGGGGGAACGTCCCCGGCGCGATGAACACGGCATCGGCCCTGAGCGTGCAGCCGGACAGGTCCGGCTGCCGGGCAATCCAGGCCCGGGCGGCACGGCTGAAGCGACGCCGTTTGGTGGCATCGATGGAAGCGAGCGCCGCCTCCATGCTCTCGCGCGCCTTGACCTCGACAAAGGCGATCGTGCTGCCGCGCTTCACGACGAGGTCGATCTCGCCGCCCGCGGCGGAATAGCGGCGG
>JAQGJZ010000184.1 GCA_028290385.1 Enterovirga sp. | reverse complement strand
CCGGCGGAAATCCGTGCCGATCCGCAGGTGCGTGCGGCGTATCTGGGCGAGGAGCAGGTCGCGGCATGAGCGTATCATGCTGAAGATCGAGCGCCTCCAAGCCGGCTACGGGCCGGCCAAAGTCCTGTTCGATATCTCGCTCGCGGTCGGGGCAGGGGAGGTGGTGACCCTGCTCGGCCGAAACGGCATGGGCAAGACGACGACCATCCGCTCGGTCATGGGGTTGCTGCGCCCGACCGGCGGGGCAGTCACTTTCGAGGGGCGCGACCTGTTCGGCCGCCCGCCCTATCGCATCGCCAAGGCCGGAATCGGGCTCGTGCCGGAGGGACGGCAGGTGTTTCCGACCCTGACCGTGGAGGAGAACCTCGTCGCAACGGCCGCCTCGCGCGAGGGGCGCAAGCGTTGGACGCTGCGCGAGGTCTACGGCCTGTTTCCGCGGCTGCAGGAGCGACGGGGCAATCTCGGCTCACAGCTTTCCGGCGGCGAGCAGCAGATGCTGGCGATCGGGCGCGCGCTGATGACGAACCCAAAGCTCCTGATCCTCGACGAGGCGACCGAGGGCCTGGCCCCGCTTATCCGGCTCGAGATCTGGGACGTGCTCAAGCGCCTGAAGGCGGCCGGGGAATCGATCCTTGTGGTCGACAAGAACGTCGAGGCGCTGGCGACGTTCGCGGACCGGCACGTCGTGATCGAGAAGGGCCGGGTGGCCTGGACCGGCACGAGCCAGGACCTGCGCTCCGACCCGAGCGTGAAGGACCGCTACCTTCACGTCTGAGCGGGGTGGCGGCTCAGTCGCAGCCGGTCGCCGCCAGGCAGGCCGATTGTTCGGCGAGGATCCGGTCGGCGCAGACGAAGCGGCCCGGGAACGGGTCGCACATCGACATCTTGAACCGCGCGCCGGCCTGGCACTCGCGGACGCCGGCCCGGTCGCAGACCGGCCCAAACGGGATGTACGCGCCGCTGCGCGGCCCTGCGGAGACGCTTTGCCGGATCGCGACGGGCTGGGCGAGCACCGGCGTGGTGGCCGCCAAGACGGCGAGCGCACATGCGGCGGCGGACACGCTCCGGATCGAGACCATCATTCGCACAATCCTTCTGACGCCGTGATTACCGGGAAGGGGCGCCGGGCGGCGGGCCGCGCGTCGTCCTGTCCCTTCAACATTCCCCGTCGATGACGCGGAACCGGGAATGTGGTTCCGCGGCCGCCCTGCGAAGCCTGTCAGGCCGCCATCTTGCGGCAGCTTTCGGCGCAGCGCCGGCATTGGGCGGCGCAATCCTCCATCCCGTCCAGCGCCTCGCAGCTTTTTGCGCATTCGGCACAAATCTCGGCGCATTCGGCGCAGGTATGCTCGTGGTGCGGGGTGCCGAGCAGCATGAAATGCGCGCTCGTGCGGCAGATCTCGGCGCAGGCCATCATCAGGCGGAAATGGCCGGGCTCGAGATGGCGCCCGCCGGCCTCGAGGCAATGGTTCATCGCCGCGCCGAGGCACGTGGAATAGCAGCGCAGGCATTCGTCGATGCAGGCCTGCATCTCGGGCGATTGGTGATGCATCGCGGTCTCTCCCGGGTTCGGCGCGTTCGTGCCCCGCAAGGGGAAAGCGCGCCTCTTCCGGCAGGTTCCGGCCGACCGTCCGGGCTCGGCCGCTCTGCCAGGATCAGACCCAGCGCCGTTCCTCCTCCTCGTCCGGCAGCCGCCCCTCTGGCGTGAGTCCGTCGACCACCTGCGGCAGCGCGTGGCTGAGCTGGGACAGGAGGTCGTCCCGTTCGAGGCCGGTTTCGCGCGACAGCGCGTCCACCGTGTCCTCCCCGAGCGCGCCGCCGAGATCGCCGGGCGAGATCGGCTCGTTCCGATCGGGCCCGACCCAGGACTTGAAGACGTCGCCCTGGCCGTTCTGCTGGAAGCGTTCGAGCAGCCCGCCGAGGCCGCTGCCGACAAGCCCGCCGAGCCCGCCCGCGACGAGCCCGCCGCCGAGGCCATCCCCGTACATGCCGCCGCCCGGTCCCTGCGGCGGCACACCGGCCGGAGCGCGGCGCTCGCCGCCGGTCTGGCGCGGATCCTGCCCCGGATGCGGGTTGTCGAGCATCGATCCGATGCTGTCGAGGAAGCCGTCCCCGGAGGAGCGCGGATGCGGGCGGTCGCCGCCCAGGATGCCGCCCCCGCCGGGGAGGCCCGAGGTCTCGAGCCCGCCGCCGGTCGGCCGGCCCGTTCCGGCCGCGTTCGCGCCCGTGATGAGGTCGCGCAGTTTGGAGCCGAGCCCGCCGGCGCCCCCATGCAGGACCCGGGATCCGACAAGCGCCAGAATGGCAAGCAGCAGCGGGTTGGCGCCGCCGCTGCCCTGCGATGGGGCGGGCGCGCTGCCGGGATGCCGCCCGCTCGAGCTCTGGCCGCCGCCGAGCCCGCCGATCACCTGCCCGAGTACCTGATCCAGAAGACCCACCAGCACCTCCTCCGCGCTATCCCGAACAATGGCCGGCGGGACGGTTGGTTGCTGCACCGCGGCTCGCTCGCATCGCCCGCTTCCGTGTCGCAGCAACCTGAGGACGGGCCCGGCGTTCCCCGTCCGGTCTCGGGGCCGGCAGGAACAATCCCATGGCGATGGTCAGCGACTTCTTCGTGCAGCGCCTGAAGGAGTGGGGCGTCCGCCGGATCTACGGCTATTCCGGCGACGGCATCAACGGCGTGCTCGGGGCCCTGCAGCGCGACGGCGAGATCGACTTCATCCAGGTGCGGCACGAGGAGATGGCCGCCTTCATGGCGGTCGCGCATGCCAAGTTCACGGGGGAGATCGGCGTGTGCCTCGCCACCGGCGGGCCGGGCGCGACGCACCTTTTGACCGGCCTCTACGACGCCAAGCTCGACCACGCGCCGGTGCTTGCGATCTCGGGCCAGGCCGAGGCGAGCGTGCGCGGCGGCAGCTACCAGCAGGAGCTCAATCTCGACCGCGTCTTCGCCGATGTCGCCGAGTTCGTGCAGGAGGCGGCGGTGCCCGCGCAGGTGCGCCTGCTGGTTGATCGCGGCATCCGGGTCGCGACCGCCCGCAACGGCGTTGCGGTGATCATCCTGCCCAAGGACGTGCAGAAGGAGACCTACGAGGACCCGCCGGTCGCGCACGGCTTTACGCGCACGGGCGTGGGTTACAGCCGGCCGCGGACCGTCCCCTACGAGGGCGACCTCGCCCGGGCGGCGGAGGTGCTGAATGCCGGCTCCAAGGTCGCGATCCTGATTGGGGCCGGGGCGGCCGGCGCGGCGGACGAGGTCGTCCAGACCGCCGAGATGCTCGGAGCCGGCGTCGCGAAGGCGCTGCTCGGCAAGACGGCGCTGCCGGACGACCTTCCCTTCGTCACGGGCGCGATCGGCCTGCTCGGCACAAAGCCCTCGTCCGACATGATGAGCGGGGCCGACACCCTCCTGATGGTCGGCACCGGCTTCCCCTGGGCCGAGTTCCTGCCGCCCGACGGACAGGTCCGGGCCGTGCAGATCGACATCGAGCCCGCTCAGCTCTCGCTGCGCTATCCCTGCGAGGTGAACCTGCACGGGGACGCGGCCGAGACGCTTCGGGCGCTGCTGCCGCTGTTGAAGCGCAAGGAGGATCGGGCCTGGCGGGAGGAGATCGAGGCCAGCATCCGCGACTGGTGGGGCGTGCTGGAAGCCCGCGCCAGGACATCGGCGGAGCCGGTCAACCCGCAGCGGGTGGTGTGGGAGATGTCGCCGCGCTTGCCGTCGAACGCCATCGTGACGAGCGATTCCGGCTCCTGCGCCAACTGGTTCGCGCGCGACTACAAGGCCAAGGCGGGGCAGATGGCGTCGCTCTCGGGCGGCCTCGCCTCGATGGGGGCGGCGGTGCCCTACGCGATCGCCGCGAAGTTTGCCCATCCGGGCCGGCCGGTCGTGGCGCTCGTCGGCGACGGCGCGATGCAGATGAACAACCTCGCCGAGATGATCACGGTCGGGAAATACTGGAAACGCTGGCGCGACCCGCGCCTCGTCGTGTGCGTGTTCAACAACGAGGACCTGAACGAGGTCACCTGGGAGCAGCGGGTGATGGACGGCAATCCGCGCTTCGATGCCAGCCAGGACATCCCGAACGTGCCCTACGCCCGCTTCGCGGACCTGATCGGCCTCAAGGGTATCTATGTCGACGATCCCGAGATGCTCGGGGACGCGTGGGATCAGGCGCTCTCGGCCGACCGCCCGGTGATCCTGGAGGTGAAGACGGATCCGGAGGTCGCGCCGCTGCCGCCGCATGTCACGCTGAAGCAGGCGAAGGCGTTTCTGTCCGCGATGCCGAAGGATAGCCGCGCCGGGCACGTGATCGGCGAGACCGCCCGGCAGATCATCAACGAGATGCTGCCGGGGAGAAAGGACTAGTCCCGCGTCACCCGACCATGCTGCGGGCCAGCATGTAGAGTGCGACCGCGACGACGAGGGCCGCGAAGGCCGTGGTCAGCGCGCCCTTGCGTTCGGCGAGGCCCCGGGCCGAGCGCGCGCCGACGAGGCCGCCCAGCACGCCCCCCACGATGAAGATGCCCGCGAGCGCCCAGTCGACGAGGCCGGAGGCCGCATAGGACGCGGCAGTCGTCAGGCCGAAGGCGGTCACGGCCACGAGCGAGGAGCTCACCGCATAAAGGATCGGCATGCCGGTGCTCGCGATGAGCGCGGGAACGATCAGGAAACCGCCGCCGATGCCGAAGAAGCCGGACAGGGCGCCGGACCCGAGGCCGAAGCCGAGCAGGCGGGGCAGGTTCTCGCGGTCGAGCCGCACGCCGGCATCGCCGGCCGCTCCGCGCCCGCGCAGCATCAGGCCGGCCACCACGAGCATCAGGACGGCGAACAGCGCGAGCAGCCGCTCGCCATCCATGACCTTGCCGAGGGTCGAGCCCAGAAACGCGCCGGCGATGCCGGCGGCCGCGAACACGGAGGCGCAGCGCCATTTCACCGTGCCCGCGCGGGCATGGGTGGCGAGGCTCGCGGCCGCGGTCGCCGCGACCGCGCCCGCGCTT
>JAQGJZ010000167.1 GCA_028290385.1 Enterovirga sp. | reverse complement strand
AGTTGTACAGGGACGCATGGCCCCCAAGCAGCAGGAGAACGGGCAGCTCCTGCTGCGGCGCCGCCGGCGAGGCTGCCGCAACGGGCGCTGGCAGGTCCAAGAAGAATTCCGAGCCCTCGCCTTCGACGCTGGCGACGCCGATCTCGCCGTTCATCGCATCGATCAGCCGCTTGGAGATCGAGAGGCCGAGCCCGGTTCCGCCGAAGCGGCGGGTTGTGGTCTGGTCGGCCTGGGAGAAGGCCTGGAAGATCGTCCCGAGCTTGTCCTCGGGGATGCCGATCCCGGTATCCGCAACGAGGAAGCGGACCTTGCCGCCGCGATGCTCGACCCGGAGCGAGACATGGCCCGTTTCGGCGAATTTCAGGGCGTTGTTGACGAGGTTGCTGAGCACCTGCGTGACCCGGACCGGGTCGCCGACCAGCTCCGCCGGTACCCCGGGTGCGACATAGGCCGCGATGTCCAGGCCCTTGGTGGCCGCCCGCTCCGCAAACAGCGTCACCACCGTGTCCACGATCTCGGCCGGGGAATACGCGATCTCCTCAAGGGTCAGCTTGCCGGATTCGATCTTCGACAGATCGAGGATGTCGTTGATGATCGCGAGCAGGCTCTGGCCCGAGCGTGCGATGACCTCGGCATAGCGTCGCTGGCGCTGGGGCAGCTCGGCACCGGCGAGGAGCTCGGCCATCACCATCATGCCGTTCATCGGCGTGCGGATCTCGTGGCTCATGGTGGCCAGGAACTCGGACTTGGCGACATTGGCCGCTTCCGCGTCCTCCTTGGCGAGCTTCAACTCGCCCGTACGCTCCTCGACCTCTTGTTCCAGTTGCTCGCGATGCAGCGCCAGCCTGTGATCCCGCTCGCGGATTTCGCGCAACATGCCGTTGAAGCTTTCGGCGAGCTGTCCGACCTCGTCATCCGACTCGATCTCGGCCGCCGCCGTGTAATCGTGGTCCGCCTGCACCCCGCTCATCGTGCGGGAGAGGGCGATCAGCGGGCGCGTGATCGAGCGCTGCAGCCGGGACGCGATCATGAGCCCGATGCCGAGCGCGACGAGGCCACCCGCCCCGACGGTCATCACCACGGTGAGAAGGCGCCCCGGAAGGTCGATCGTATCGGCGACCAGGACGAGCCAGCCCACGGGCTCGCCCCCTTGCACCACCGGGACCGCGATCTCGAGCGTGCGGGTCGACAGCAGGCGCCAGATCGAGATGTCGCCGCCCGCGGCGAGCTTCGGGTCGACAGAGAGCCGGACTCCGCCGCCCATCTCGGCGAGCAGGCGGCCGTCGCCGTCATAGGCGGCCGCATAAGTCAGGTTCTTCAGGCGGCCGATGCCCCGGAGCGAGCTGGCCGCGAGGAGCGCGTCGGATCGTGCGATGGCCGGACCGGCCGAGGCGGCGAATGCGCCTGCCGCTGTCCGCAGGGTTTCGAGCTTTGTCTCGCGATAGCCCGTTACCTGCAGCCAGAGCATAGCCGCAGTGACGACCAGCATGGCCGCGCTGATCGCAATCGCGACGAGCCGTCCAAGTTTTCGGGTAATCGAGGAGCGGGCGCCTGCATTGGCGTTTGACGTCGGTTCCAAAATCGAGCGCCCGCGCGGTTGATGGGAACGATTGCTTAAAGCCCTGCGACGATTGTAGGAGCCAATGTCTTAAGAGAGCTGCCATGTTCTCGGCGCGCTTATGGTCTTTGCTCCCGGGCTGGGGCTCCAGTGGCCCTTCTCTGTGCTTCGCGGGCTGATCCGAGATGCAGGTCCTCGTTCTCGACGACATCGAGCTGAACAACGTGCTGATGGTGGAGGCGCTGCGCGGCCTCCCCGATTGCCGACCGGTCGCGTTCACGTCGCCGGAGGAGGCGCTCGCCCACCTGCGTGACAAGGCTGCCGAGATCGGGCTCGCGATCACGGATTTCGACATGCCGCGCTTGAACGGCATCGGGTTTATCCGGGCGGCCCGGGCGATTCCGGGCTTCGAGCACGTGCCCATCATCATGGTCACGGCCAATGACCAGCGAACGCTTCGGCGCGAGGCGCTGGAGGCGGGCGCGACGGATTTCATCAGCCGGCCTTTCGACCCGTTCGAGATCCGGGCGCGGGCCGGCAATCTCCTGGCGCTGAACACCGCCCGGCTCGCGGAATCCGACCGCGCGGCCTGGCTCGACCGCGAGGTGCGCAAGGCCGTCGCAGTGATCGAGGCGCGCGAGCAGGACCTCGTCGAGCGCCTCGTCCGCGCCGTCGAGCACCGCGACACGGATACCGGCGAGCATGTTTGGCGCGTCGCGACCTATGCCCGGCTGATGGCCGAACGCCTCGGCTGCGGCGCCGAATGGTGCCGGCAGCTCGCGCTCGCCTCCACCATGCACGACATCGGCAAGATCGCGGTGCCGGACGCCATCCTCCTGAAGGAGGGGCCGCTGACGCCCGAGGAGCGCACCATCATCTCGCTCCACGCCGAACGCGGCTACGACATCCTCAAGGGAAGCTCGTCCGATCTGGTTCAGCTCGCCGCCGAGATCGCCGCCAGCCATCACGAGCGCTGGGACGGGCACGGCTACCCCAAGGGCCTGGCCGGCACGCAGATCCCGCTCGGCGGGCGCATCGTCGGGGTCGCGGACGTGTTCGACGCGCTGACAACGGCGCGGCCCTACAAGCGGGCGTGGCCGGTCGAGGATGCGCGCAAGTACCTCGTCGAAAACGCCGGCACCCAGTTCGATCCGGCATGCGTCGAGGCCTTCATGGCGGCCTGGCCCGAGGTGCTGCGGATCATGGGCGGGCAATTCGGCGCCGCCCAGGCTGCCTGACGCCGATCGGCGCCCGCTCACGGCCGATTGATGCCCGAACGGCGAGGCACCTGCGCTCGCCCGGTCTTTGCACCCTTGATGGATGACAAGGCCCCCGCCGGGGCGCCGCGTCGTGTATCGAGGCAAAGATGCTTCAGATCGAGAATCGGTTCACCGCCCCCGTCCCGAAACTGGACGGGCGGGCCAACCTCCACGGCTTCCGTGCGCCGGACAGCCAGCGTCGCATCCGGGCTTTCGCCGGCCTCGCCGCCCTCGCCGGCGGTGTCGCGGGCACGGCGCTCTGGCTCGGCTTCCTGGCCTGGTGCCTTGTGCGGGCCGCGCGTCTCGTGGTCGGCTGAGCGCCCCCGGCCCCGTCGGGGGCGGGACTTGTTTCAGCCATGAGCCTGGGGTCTAAGGCGCGCTTACCACGAGATCGCCGAACGCTTCATGCTCGTCTCAGAGAACAAGGCCGTGCAGCCGACGGCCCCCCTTGACGATGCCGATTCCCGCGCCCGCTCGGCCGGACTGCGCACCCTGCAGCTCGAGATCGCAGGGCTGCACTCCCTGGCCGAGGCACTCGTCGGCGAGCTCGGCGCCAGCTTCGATGCCGCCGTTGCCCTGATCCGCCGGACCACCGGCCGGGTGATCGTGTCGGGTATCGGCAAGAGCGGACACATCGGCCGCAAGATCGCGGCCACGCTCGCTTCCACGGGCACGCCGGCCTATTTCGTGCACGCGACCGAGGCGAGCCACGGCGATCTCGGGGTGATCACCTCCGACGACGTGATCCTGGCGCTGTCCTGGTCGGGCGAGACGGCCGAACTCGGCGACCTCACCGAGTACTCCCGCCGCTTCTCCGTCGGGCTGATCGCGGTCACCTCGCGGCCCGGCAGCACGCTCGGCCAGGCGGCCGACATCGTGCTCGCGCTGCCGCGCGTGAAGGAGGCCTGCCCGCACGACCTCGCGCCGACGACGTCGAGCGTGATGCAGCTCGCGATCGGCGACGCCCTGGCCATGGCGCTTCTCGACAGCCGCGGCTTCACGGCCAGCGACTTCGAGGTGTTCCATCCGGGCGGTACGCTCGCGGCGCGGCTGAAGAGCGTCGACCAGATCATGCATAGCGGGGACGAGATCCCGCTGGTGCGGACCGGGACCGGCATGTCCGACGTGCTGCTGGTGATCGCCGGCAAGCGCTTCGGCTGCGTCGGCGTGGTGGATGCGGACGGCAAGCTCGTCGGCATCGTGACCGACGGCGACCTGCGCCGTCACATGAGCGACGTGCTGCTGGCGCAGACGGTCGACGCCGTCATGACCCCGGACCCGATCACGGTTGGGCCGAAATTCCTGGCGAGTTCGGCGCTCGAGATGATGAACCGCATGCGCATCATGGCCTTGTTCGTCGTCGATGGCCGCCGGCCGGCCGGCATCCTGCACCTGCACGACCTGCTGCGCGCCGGCGTGGCGTAGCGCCGCCGGCCACGCCGAGCATGGCCGCCGCCGCGGCACCCGCCTGCCGATGCCGGCGCCCGGGGGAGGGGCCGTGAACCGCCCCATCCTCGAATGCCTCGCCGGGATCGCGCTGCTGTCCGTGATGGACGCGCTGATCAAGAGCCTGGTCGCGACGCTGCCGGTGATCGAGGTCGCGTTTCTGCGCTACGTCGTCGGCTCGTGCGTGATGACGGCCATCGCGGCCGTGCAGCAGCCTGGCTGGCCGCGCTCGGACACGATCCGGGCAAACGCCGTCCGCGCCATTCTCGTGGTCGTGACGGCGACCTGCTTCTTCTATGCGCTCGGGGTCCTGCCACTCGCGGAGACGCTGATCCTGTCATTCGTGTCGCCGCTCTTCACCGCGTTGCTGGCGGTCCTGCTGCTCGGCGAACGCCTGAGCCTGCGAATCCTCGCCGCCATCGTGGCGGGCTTCGCGGGCGTGCTCGTCATCATGCTCGGCAGCCATGGCGGCTGGGCGGATTCGTCCGCCGGCGGGGTTCCGGGACAATCGCTGTGGGGCGTCGCCGCGGTGCTGCTCTCCGCGCTCACCTACTCGGCGTCGAACGTACTGCTGCGGGCCCGCGCCCAGCGCGATCCGCTGCTGCTCATCGTGCTCATCCAGAACGTCGCCCCGGCGCTGATGCTGGCCATCCCGGCCTGGTGGTTCTGGCGGGTGCCGACCGGGGAGGAGGCCCTTCTTCTCGGCCTCGTGGGCCTGCTCGGGGCCGGCGCGCATCTCCTTCTCGCCCGGGCCTACGCGAAGGTCGAGGCCATCCGCCTCGCCCCGCTCGACTACACGGCCCTGCTCTGGGCGGCGGTCATCGGCTTCTTCGCCTTCGCGGAGGTCCCGACGGTCTGGGCCGTGTTCGGCGCCGCGCTCATCCTCGGCGGTGCTGTTGTCGGCGCGCGCAAGCGCCGCTGACCGCTTCGCGGCCGGGCCGGCAGCCGCTACACGGCCGTATGAGCAGCTCTTCGCCGCCACCCGATTGCGCCTCCCTGGACGAGACGCCGCGCGGGCCCGGCCTGTGGGAGCTGTTCTTCGGCTTCTCCCGGGTGTCATCCTTCGCGTTCGGCGGCGTTCTGCCCTGGGCGCGCTTCGTCGTGGTCGAGCAGCGGCGCTGGCTCACCGCCGACGAATTCACCGACACGCTCGCGCTCGGGCAGCTTCTGCCGGGGCCGAACATCGTCAACCTCGCCGTCGCGATCGGGGCGCGCTTCCACGGCGTGTCGGGTGCGATCGCGGCCGTGGTCGGCATTCTCCTCGTTCCCGTGGCGATCGTGCTGGTGCTCGCCGCCTTCTACGCCGCCTTTGCGGACGTGCCGGCCGTCGGCCGCGCGCTGGCCGCCATGGCGGCGGCTGCGGCAGGGCTGATCATCGCCATGGCGGCCAAGATGGCGGTGCCGATCCT